>JAFUYE010000136.1 GCA_017470715.1 Selenomonadaceae bacterium | reverse complement strand
TGCAAAGTCGGTTGCGTTGTCGGAATTTCTTCACGTGTTACGTTGACGGGTTGCGCTTGCAAAGTCGGTTGAACTTGCGGAATTTCGTCGTCGACCGTCACGTTGACGGGTTGCGCTTGCAATGTCGGTTGTGTCGTCGGAATTTCTTCGGACGCTACGTTTACGGGTTGTGCTTGCAAACTCGGCTGCGTTGTCGGAATTTCTTCGGACGCTACGTTTACGGGTTGTGCTTGCAAACTCGGCTGTGTATTCGGAATTTCTTCGCGTACAAAATTTACCGGCTGAGCTTGTAAAGTCGGTTGTGCTGTCGGAATTTCGTCGGATGTTACGTTGACGGATTGCGCTTGCAAAGTCGGTTGTGTCGTCGGAATTTCTTCAGACGTTACGTTGACAGGTTGCGCTTGCAAAGTCGGTTGAACTTGCGGAATTGCTTCGCGTGTCACTTCGACGGGTTGAGCTTGCAAAGTCGGTTGTGCTGTCGGAATTTCTTCGTCGACTACAAAATTTACCGGTTGAGCTTGCAAAGTCGGTTGTGCTGTCGGAATTTCTTCAGACACAAAATTGACGGGTTGCGCTTGCAAAGTCGGCTGTGCTTGCGGAATTTCTTCGCGTGCAAAATTCACCGGTTGCGCTTGCAATGTCGGCTGTGCTGTCGGAATTTCTTCGCGTGCAAAATTCACGGGTTGCGCTTGCAATGTCGGCTGTGCTCGCGGAATTTCTTCAGACACAAAATTTACCGGTTGTGCTTGCAAAGTCGGCTGTACTTGCGGAATTTCTTCGGACACAAAATTTACCGGTTGCGCTTGCAAAGTCGGCTGTGCTGTCGGAATTTCTTCGCCTGCAAATTTTACGGGCTGAGCCTGCAATGTCGGCTGAACTTGCGGAATTTCGACGGGTTGTCGCCAAGGTCTTCCGCCCAATAAATTCAGCATCGATTGCGCGTTGTTGTCCGATTGCGGCAGGAGTGTCATCAAATTTTGTGCGCCCGAAAGTCTTTGCACGCCGTCAATTTTCGGAGCCGTGTCCGTCGCGAACGTGGTCACCGTTGTTTTCGTCACAAGTAATGTTTCCGTGTTCGCGCCAAAAAAATAAACCGTGTTGTCGACCGCGAAATTATTCGTCGGCTGAACAGTTTCGGCTTGCGTCACGTCGTCAGAAATTTTTTGCACAACGTCCGAAATGGTTTGCATCGCGTCAGAAATTTTTTCCGTTGCGTCGGCAATGTTTTTGACGATTCGATTCGCGACCGAAGATTTATTCGTGCCCGAAGTCTTTTGGTTTGATTTTTCGGGCGAAGTTTTTGCATCCTGCGTTTCGTCGACGGTTTGAGTTTCCGCCGAAGTGTCGTCCTGTTGAGGCGCGTCCTGCACCGTGTCACTCGTTCCTTGAGCTGATGTCGTCGTTGCCGCGTCGATTTTTTCGGCTTCCGATTCAACCTGCGCGAGTTTTTTTGTCACGTCCTGCAAATCCTGAACGTTCTGTTTCAACTCGTCGATTTTGGCATTTATTTTGTCGAGCGTCGCGCTGAAATTTTTTTTGCCCGCCCGCGTTGCAGGTCTGTTGACTCTTGTCGTGGCGGTTGTGCGCGCCGACGCCGCCGGTTGATTCGGTGCTATCGACATCAAATTTGTAGCGTTTGCCATGTTTCGCCTCACCTCTCTCAAAAGTTTATCGAAGAAAGTTAGCGCGCAATTAAATTCTATAACGAATCAGAAAATTTTTGCGGCTTGTCGGGGCTGTCGGTAAAATTTCGAGCGTTTTTGTAGATCAACTTTTCTTTTGGCGCAAAAGAAAAGTTGCAAAAGAAAACATGTCCGCAAATTTCGCATCACGCGAAATACGCGGGCGGCGGCGCAAATGCTTGCCAGCGCGCATTTGCCCATGACGGCCTCTGATTTCCATGGTGACGCACGGGCGATTTTGTTGACGGCGGTAAATTTTATCGATAGAATCACGAAAAAATTTCGTTTGACACGAAAAATTTTGGAGGCGGCGACTTTGGATATTGCGAAAAAATTTTTGGACGACGGCAATCCGCAGGACGCACTGGAACATTTGAAAAAAATTTTGCCGACGATTGACGAAAATGACGAGTGGCGAATTCACGAATTGATTGGCGCGACGTTTCACGATTTGGCTAATCCCGAAGGTTCGGCGCAGGCATATTTCAACGCGGCACGCACGGATAAATTTTTGCGAAGTCAGCGGGGACATTTTTCAAATTATTTGTTCGCGTTGCATTATCTGCCGCAACTTGACGCCGAAACTTTAAGCAATGAGCTTGCGATTTATAATTCGTTGTATCGTGACGTTGAGCCGCTCACGAATTCATTCCTAATTCCTAATTCCAAATTCCACATTGCTTTTGTCGCGCCACATTTTTTGGATTCATCCGCCGCAAGATTTTACGAAAGTTTGTTGACGGATTTTGACCGCGAAAAATTTTCCGTGACGGCTTGGAGTTTGTCGGGTGACGAAGATAATTTCACGAAAAAAATTCGCCGCAACGTCGACGGTTACTTTGACATTTCGGAAACGAGTTTCGAGGAAGCAGCGATTAAAATTCGTGACGCGGGCGCGGATATTTTGTTTGACTTGGGCGGACACACCGAAGGCGGCTCCACGTTGCAAATCGCGGCGTATAAACCGTGTCGCGTGCAGTTGACGGGTATCGGCTACTTCGATTCGACGGGGCTTGACGCGATTGATTATTTTGTCGGCGACGAATTTTTGACGACGGGCGCGCACTTCACCGAAAAAATTTTGTCGCTTGAAAACGCATTTGCATTTCGTCCCAACGCAACGATGATTCGCGAACGCAGTCAACGCCGCCCGTTTCCGCACAAAAATTTCACGTTCGGTTGTCTGAATAACTTCATGAAACTCAACGACGAATATCTTGCCGCCGTGAAAAAAATTTTGGACGCATTGCCCGACGCGCAGATTATTTTCCGTGACACAACGCCGCTTGCAAGTCGTCAACGTGCACTTGTCGAACGCCTGAAAAATTTCGGTATCGAACGGGCGCAAATTCGTCGCGGCGCGGATAATTTTTTCACGGACTACAGCGAAATCGATTTGATTTTGGACGCGTTCCCGTACCCCGGCGGCATGATGACGGCTTTGGCTCTGTACATGAATGTTCCCGTTTTAAATCTGCGCGGCGAATTGCCGAGTTCACGGACGGGTGCGGACATTTTGCACATTGCGGGCGTCGACGATTTAATTGTCGCGGACGAAGAAACTTTCATTGATACGGCGATTGAACTTGCCGAAAATCGGGCGCGACTTGCCGACTTGACCGAAAAAATTTCCGTCGACAAACTCACCGATACTAAAACTTTCGTCGCAGATTTTTACGCGAAACTTTCACAAACCTTAGGACTGTCGGTAAATTAATTAACGACAATCAGAGGCCGTCAAGGATGACGGCCTCGTCCGCAATTGAAACAGGATGTTTCACTTGCGGACACGACGCGGCACGATTTCTCACACGTCGGAGCAGCTTTGAGCAACGCCCCTGCGAGGTGCCCTTTCTTTTGCAACTTTTCTTTGGGCAAGCAAAGAAAAGTTGATTCAAAAAAATCAAAATCAACGAACGAATTCAATCGCAACGATAACGCTCGAAATTTTATCGACAACCACTACCCATTACGAATTATTTTTCGGATGCGAAAAATTTTTTCCGTGCCCGCGCCAAAAATTTCGCCCGCACCGCTTGATTTTGATTCGTAAAAATTTTCGCCGCGTATTACGGATAAAACTCAATGTAACTGCCGAGATTAAAACTTTATTTAAGTTGCCGCGAACAATCGCCGATATAGTAAACGAAAATTTTTAAAGCAATCGGGTCAGACTCTAAGGAAAACTTTGCAGACACGGAACGTCAAATAAATCCGACCCGCGGCAAGTCAAACGTGACGCGCCGAATTAATAAAGGAGAAGTGATTTATCATGATGCGTTCCCTGTACGCCGGCGTTTCAGGAATAAAAGTTCACCAAACGCGCATGGACGTTATCGGCAACAACATTGCAAACATTAACACCGTCGGATTCAAATCCAGCCGCACGACTTTTGCGGACGTGCTCAGTCAAACGCAAGTTGGTGCTTCGGCTCCTTCGGATAATCGCGGCGGTATCAGCCCGCGCCAAATCGGTCTCGGCGTTGCGGTTGCAAGTATCGATCTTTTGACGGCGGACGGCTCGCCGCAATCGACGGGCAAAAATACCGACGTGGCACTTTCGGGCAATGCACTGTTCGTTTTGCAAGACGGCGGGCAAACCGTCTACACCCGCGACGGTGCATTTGAATTCGACGCGGAAGGCAATTACGTTCTGCCCGGCAGCGGCTACAAAGTTCAAGGTTGGAACGGCATTGACGGCGTAATCACGACCAACGCTTTGACCGAAGACATCAACGTCCGCGCAGGCAAAACCATGCCCGCAAACGCCACGACGAACATCGACTATAGCGGCAACTTGAACTCGGTCGATCCGATTATCACAAGTATTTCTTACATTCCTCGCGGCAACAGTGCAACCACAATTAATGACCAAAGTGCCAACAAAGGCGTTTACATCGACGGAAACACAAACATAATGGCAACTTTGACTTTATCGGACGGCACAACCAGACGCGTGACCAGCGGTTATTACGAAGTTGGCTACAGTATCCCCGTCACCACCGTTGCCAACGTTTATGACGCGGAAGGCGGCACGCACTCCGTCACACTTCTTTTGGACAGGAAAAAGGACGCAACCGACAACGAATGGCGCATGTATCTTTCACCCACGGGCAAAAACGCGGACGGAACCGATATGTCAGCCACCGATATTGCCGCGATAAATGCCCCGCCGCAATCGGTTGTTGTCGACAATTTGGGAACGACAGTAACAATTCCCGCCAACACGACGGGTTCCACCGACACCAACGGACTATACTGCAAAAGTATTTACTTCAATTCGGACGGCTCGTTGAAAACTGTCGACAGCGGCACCACAACCAACACAAACGTAACCGAAGCGGCAACGACTACTTTGGATTTCGTGGCAACAAACAGCATCGGCGCAACGACTCCGCAACAAGTTACGGTCAATTTCAGCGGCTTGACGCAATATGCGGGCAACACTTCGGCATTCCCGACAACCGACGGCAACGCTTACGGAATTTTGCAGAGCATTACCATTGATTCAAGCGGCGTCATCAAAGGTTCGTACACCAACGGCGTTATTCAGGACGAAGCACAAATCGCAGTCGCGCAGTTCGTCAATTTCAGCGGCTTGACGAAACTCGGCACAAGCACTTATCTGGAATCCAACAACTCCGGTCAGGCGAACATTAAAACTGTCGACGCACTCGGCGTTACAATCACTCCGTCAGCACTGGAAATGTCGAATGTCGATTTGGCGAACGAATTTGCGGATATGATTGTCACGCAACGCGGTTTCCAATCGAACTCGAAAATCATGACGGTCGGCGACGAAATGTTGGAAACAATCATCAACATGAAACGTTAAAAATTTTTCAGGGACAAGCGAAAAAAAATCCTCGACTTCGGTCGGGGATTTTTTTATCTAACAATATTCATGGTCGCAGTGAATTATCGCACGGTCGGCGGGATTGAATTTGAGCAACCGTCGCTGAAATTCGCGGCGTAATTCCCTGTCAGTCATCGAAAAATCTTGCGGAATCGTTACGTCGAAAATAAATTTTCTGCCCGCCTTGTACGGCACGACGCGGAAATCGTGCAACGTCAATCGCCCGTCAATGTTCGCCAAAAGTTTTTGAGCCTCGGAGCGAAGCAAGTCGAAAGTTTTATCGCCGACAACAACGGGGTCAACGTGCAACGTCGCCGAAATTCCGAAATGCGAACGAAGTTTTCTTTCAAGGCGGTCAATAATTTCGTGCGCGGTCAACAAATCCAAATTCGCGGGCATTTCCACATGCATTGAAACGAAAATTCTTTTTTCGCCGTAGCTGTGAACAATCACGTCATGAACGCCCAAAACTTCCGGCGCATCCGTGACGATTTTTTTTATGTCGCTTAAAAATTCGGGATTGGGACTTTCGCCCAGCAACGGATTCAAAATTTCTTTCAGCGACACAAAACCGCCGCGCAGTATGAATGCCGAAACGAACATGCCCGCGCCGCCGTCAATGTTCACGTCGAATTTCAGCCAAACGGCAACGGAAATTATTACGACGAAAGTTGCAAGGCAATCCGTGAAACTGTCGAGAGCCGCCGTGTTCAAAGCCGCCGAATTTATTTTTCGTGCCGCGTGACGGTAAAAAAATCCCAGAAAAAATTTCGCCGCAACCGACAAACTCAACGCGATTAACGTCAGCATGTCGACGGACAAATTTTCCGGCTCAAGAATTTTTTCTGCGGACGTGTACAGCAAATTTCCGCCGACAAGAATCATCGCCGAGGCAACGAACAAGCCCGCAAGATATTCCGCCCGCCCGTGCCCGAAAGGGTGTTCCGCGTCGGCAGGTTTTGCGGCAATTTTAAATCCGGCAAGCATAATCGCGCTTGTGCCCATGTCCGAAATGTTGTTGAAGGCGTCGGCGACAATGGAAATCGCGCCCGTCATCAAACCGAGTGCAAGTTTCACGACCGACAGCAACAAATTGACGCCGATACCCACGAAGCTCACGAATTGCCCGTAACCTTCGCGTGTTGACAGATTAAAAATTTTCATAGGAATTTTTCCAATGCGTTGAACAGCAAAATATTTTCTTCGCGTGAACGAATTGCCGTCCGCAGATAACTGCCGTTGAGTCCAAAAAAATTTTCGCAACTCCTCAGCAAAATTTTTTCGCCGCGCAGGTTATGCAAAATTTTTTCCGTGCCCGTAATCGTGTCGAACTTGAGCAGGACGAAATTCACCGTCGGCGGGAAAAAATGCACGCCGTACAAATGATTCAATCGTTCGGTGAAAAATTTCTTTTCGGTCGACAGCCAAGCCCGCGTTCGTTGCAAAAAATCTTCGTCGGACAAAGCTGCCGCACCGGCTTTTTGCGCCAAAAAGTTCACGTTCCAAACGTCCTTCGACAAATTTAAATTTCGAGCCAAATTTTCTTCGACGACGGCAAAACCCAATCGCAAGCCCGGTATCGCGAAAATTTTCGTCAACGACTGCACGACGGAAATTTTTTCGGATACAAACTTTCGCACGGATTCCACGTCAATGAAATCGATAAAAGATTCGTCAACCAAAACTTTCGTAACCTGCGCGAGCCGCAAAATTTTTTCCGTGTCGATTAAATTGCCCGTCGGATTGTTGGGGCGACCGATTATCACGCAGTCGAAATTTTTTGCCGTGTCGATCAGCGCGTCAATGTCAACTGAAAAATCATTCGTCGCGTCCGTCACGAAAAATTTCACGTCGCAACCCGCCGCCCGCGCAGCCCGTTCGTATTCGACGAAACTCGGCACGGGAATCAAAACTTTTGCGGGACGCGTCGCATTCAGATACAAATAAAAAAATTCCGCCGCACCGTTGAGCAAAACCAAATTTTTTTCTTCGACGCCGTAACGCAGACAAATCGCCCGCTTGAGTTCGCTTGCATTCGGATCGGGATAATTCACCACGCCGCGCAGATTTTCCGTCAACGCCCGAAGAATTTTTTCCGACAAGCCTAACGGGTTAATATTCGCGCTGAAGTCAAGAAAATTTCCGACATTGCCCGCCGCGTCATAAACTTGCCCGCCGTGAAAGTAACGCTCCAAAAATTTCACCTCCGCAAAAATTTTTCGCCACACGCCGCAACGAAACTTGAGGCCGTCACGGATGACGGCCGCCCGTGGTATTTCACGTGATGTGAAATGCACGGGCACATCAAGCACGCGTTGCCGACTACTCCGAACAGCGACAACATAACGCCCCGCGAGGTGCCGTTTTCTTTGCTACTTTCTTTTGGGCAAGCAAAAGAAAGTAGATCTAAAAAACTCAACAATTTATCGACAACGTTTAATCGGTCACCGCTTTTAAAGCAACTTCGTCATTATACAAAACTGCTGCCCGACAAGCAAACGTGCTATAATGTTCAAAAAATTTTTTCGGGAGATGATTTCATGTCACAAATTCTTCACGGCGACACGAAGGGAAATTGGCTTATTGCCACCGATGATTCTGCGCAACTTTACGGTTTGGCGGGCAACGACACTTTGACGAGCGCGAATTGTGAAGACGTACTTTTAATCGGCGGTTCGGGCGATGATTATTTGCAACTTTCCGGCGGCAACGGAACACTTTCGGGCGGCAACGGCGCGGATATTTTTGCAATTTACTACAGCGCGACAAATTCCGTTTCGGCGGTGCTTGAGGATATTGACCCGACAAGCGACAAAATTATCATCACCGGCGAAACAAGCCCGAAACTCACAAGTACGGCGTCCGAAACCGATTTGATTATCGTCAGCGACGACGGAAATTTAAGCGTGACGCTCAAGGGCGTGCAGGAACAAAAAAATTATTTCGACGGGACTGCCCCCGAAGAAGTTTGGGACGTTTTCAGATTGACGAACGCACAGCGCGAAGACGAAAATTTATCGTTGTTGACACTCAATCAGGATTTGACGAACGGCGCGTCGATTCGTGTCGCAGAAATTGAAGAAACTTTCGGGCACACGCGTCCCGACGGTACAAGTTGTTTTACCGTGCTCAACGAAAGTTATACGTCAACGGGCGAAAACATTGCGGCGGGGCAAAATTCCGCGTCGTCTGTCGTCACGGCTTGGATGAATTCGACCGGACACCGCGAAAATATTTTAAGCGGAAGTTTTACGAAACTGGGCGTCGGTTATGCGCAAGATTCTTTAAAACAGTACGGTTACTACTGGGTTCAAATGTTCGGCGGCACGGCAAACGATACAATTTCGTTGACGCAAAATCAACTGTCGACCGTCCCGATAGTTTCTGTTCAAGGCACAACTTTAAATTCGACGAAAGACAACGTCGACGACACTGACCCCGCGAACTGGCCAAGCGATTGGATAGTCAATCCGAATTTTTACACGGGCGGTTGGCAGACAATTTCAAATGTCGTGTCGGGCAGCAAAATTTATTTCGGCACGGAATTTACGGGCGCGAATTTCGACGGCGCGGGAAATTTGCTTGTCAGTTCAAATGTCGGAATGCTCACCGTGCAAAATGTTCGAGACAAAGTCATCGACGTTTCAAATGCCGCAGGAAAAACTTTTCTAACCGCTTACGAGGCGTTTTGGCCGGGCACATTGGACGGACGCGGACTTTCGGGCTACGAATTAATTCAAGGCAGCAATTTCGGTTCCGATATAATTTTCGCGGGCGAAGGCGGCTCAAATTTGTGGGGCGGCACGGGCACTTTCGCGGACACTTTGGTCGGCGGCAACGGTGCTGATTTATTTACGGGCGGCAAATATCAAGGTTCTGACTCAATCATTAACGCTTCGTCGGGCGACATTGTGAATTTGTCGGACGCGAATTTGAGCGACATTGTTGCCACTGCCTCGGACGGAAATACTGTCGGAATTCTTTTCAACACGGGCAACGTCATCACAGTTCAAGGTAACGACGTTTTAAGCGCGGCGATTGTTTTAAATGATTCGACGTGGCGTTTCAACCAAACAACTCAAACGTGGCAAAGCGCGTGAACGTTGCCGAAAATTCTTGACGAACATTTAACAATATGCTTTAATGCTTAAAGAATTTTTTCATGGAAGGATGATGAAACATGATTAATCCGACGAATGCCAACGAAAATTTGGTCGTCAGCTACGACGACGCCGACGCCGCGCAACCCCGGCAATTACAACGACGGCACGACCGTTTACGTTATCGGTGCCAACCGCGGTTTCGTTGACTTAAACAACACGGGCTTTTACGGCACGGCGGTCAATATCGACGCTACCAATTCGACGGGCGAAAACAATCTTTCCGGCAATCTCGCTGCGAACATAATTTTGGGCGGCATGGGCGACAACACACTCTGGGGCGGCGCGGACTTCGCGAACGATATTCTCGTCGGCGGCACGGGCGAAGACGATTTCTTTTACGGCAAAAGCGAAGGCTCCGACTCAATCATTAACGCTTCGGCGAACGATGAGATTCATTTGTACGACGTGACCCTGAGCGACATTGTTGCCACTGCGTCGGACGGCTTAAGCGTCGGCATTCTGTTGAGCACGGGCAACGTTTTGACGGTCTCCGGCACGGACATCGCAAGCGCAGAGTTCAAGTTGGCGAACGGCGTGGGATATCAGTACAATTATTTGTCCAAAACGTGGGCTCAAACAAACTGAAAACTTTCACGCAAACAAAAAATCCCTCGACTTCGTGTCGGGGGATAATTTTTTTTCACGAGATGAGATTATTTTTTGAGCGACTCCAAAATAGTTTTTGCCGCGTCAAACATTTTCGGAAGGCCTTCGGGATTTTTGCCGCCTGCTTGAGCCATATCGGGACGACCACCGCCGCCGCCGCCGACAAGTTTGGAAATTTCCTTGACGATTTTGCCCGCGTGCACACCTGCCGCAACAGCTTTTTTGTCCGCTTTGACGACAAGCGAAACTTTATCGTCGTTGACAGCCGCAAGCACGACAACACCGCCGTCAAGTTTGTCGACGATAAAATCCGCCGCATTGCGCAAATCGTCCGCAGTTTTGGCTTTGACGACGCCTTTGACGTATTTGAGACCGTTGACCTCTTCGCCGCCGACCAAAAGTTTTTGAGCTTCCGCACGTTCGCGCATTTTTTGAACTTCGGCAAGCTGTTTACGCATGGTTTTATCTTCGGCAAGAATTTTTTCAACCTGCGCGGGTAAATCATCAGCACGAACTTTCAACAGCGCGGAAATTTCGTTGAGCAGTTGATTTTGACGCGTGGCATCTTTAATCGCCGCACGACCGGTAACCGCTTCGATACGACGAACGCCCGCCGCAATGCCGCTTTCGCTGACGATTTTAAATCTGCCGATTTGCCCGACGTTGGCAACATGAGAGCCGCCGCAAAGTTCGCAACTGAAATCTTCGACGTTGACGACGCGAACAATGTCGCCGTACTTTTCGCCGAACAGAACCATCGCACCGAGTTTTTTTGCTTCGGCAATGGGCATTTGGCGAATCGTCACGTCGACAGCTTTAAGAATTTCTTCGTTGACGAGTTCTTCAACGTCAGCAAGTTGTTGCGCGGTCACGGGTTCAAAGTTTGAAAAATCGAATCTCAAACGTTCGGGCGTGACGAGCGAGCCCGCCTGATTGACTTGGTTGCCGACAACTTTTTTCAGCGCGGCTTGCAACAAATGTGTCGCCGTGTGGTTGCGTGCAGACGAAAGTTTTTTGTCGCGGTCAATTTCAATCTTAACTTTGTCGCCGACTTTAACAAGACCTTCTTCGACGTAGGCTTCGTGGTAAATCGTGCCGTCGGGAAGTTTTTTCGCGTTGGAAATTTTAATTTTGCCGAGTTCGCTGAAGAAATAACCTTCGTCGCCGACTTGTCCGCCGCCTTCCGCGTAAAACGGTGTAGTTTCCAAAATGATTCCCGCAGTTTCGCCGTCGTGAAGTTCGTCGACAACTTTGCCGTCTTTCCAGATAGCAAAAATTTTCGACTCCGTGCAACTTTCGTCGCGGGTCAAATGTTCGGTTTTGAGATTAAGTAAATCCGGCACGTCAAGGCGTTCATTTGCGGCACGAGCTGCGCGGGCACGTTGACGCTGATTTTCCATTGCCGTGTTAAAGCCGTCTTTGTCGGGCGACAAATTATTTTCCGCCAAAATTTCTTCGGTGAGTTCAAGCGGGAAACCGAACGTGTCGTAGAGTTTGAAACAAATTTCGCCGTCAAGTTCGCTCTTGCCCGCCGATTTCGCCGAATCAATTTCACGCGTCAAAACTTCCATGCCTTGAGCCAACGTCGCGGCGAATCTGTCTTCTTCAAGGCGCACGACTTTTTTAATGTAGGCAATGTTGCGAACAAGTTCGTCGAAGTCGGGCATATCGCCATAAATTTTCGCGACAACGTCAATCGCACCTTCAAGGAACGCATCTTTGATTCCGAGCATCCGCCCATGACGAATCGCACGGCGAAGAATTCTGCGCAGGACGTAGCCGCGACCTTCGTTCGACGGCAAAATTTTATCCATAATCATGAACGCCATCGAACGGGCATGGTCGGCGATAACTTTCATTGAAACATCTTTCGCCGCGTCGGAGCCGTACTTCAAGCCGCTGATTTTCTCGACGTACTCGATAATCGGGAACAGTAAATCTGTCTCAAAGTTGGAATTTTTCTGTTGCAACACGGACGCCAGACGTTCAAGTCCGCAACCCGTGTCGATATTTTTATGTTCAAGCGGTTTGTATTCGCCGTCTTCAGTTTTGTCAAACTGGGTAAAAACCAAATTCCAAATCTCAAGAAATCTGTCGCAGTCGCAACCGGGCGCGCAGGTTTCTTTGCCGCAACCGCGTTCTTCGCCCAAGTCGATATAAATTTCGCTGTCGGGACCGCACGGACCGGGACCAATTTCCCAAAAGTTGTCTTCAAGGCGAACGATATGCGCGGGATTCAAACCGGGTTGTTGCAACCAAATTTTTTCCGCCTCGTCGTCGTTCGGGTAAATCGAAACCCAAAGTTTTTCACGCGGCAGTTCGCAAACTTCCGTTAAAAATTCCCACGCCCAAGGAATTGCGTTTGACTTGAAATAATCGCCGAACGAAAAATTTCCCAGCATCATGAACGCGGTATGGTGACGCGCAGTCCGTCCGACGTTTTCAATGTCGCCCGTGCGCACGCAACGTTGATTCGTCGTCACTCGCGGGCACGGCGGTTTGAGTTTGCCGGTGAAAAACGGTTTGAGCGGTGCCATACCCGCGCCAATCATCAGCAATGTCGGATCGTTTTCGGGTATCAGCGAAAAACTCGGCATGATTAAATGTCCCTTGCTCTCGAAAAATTTCAGGAACGCCGCCGCAGTTTCTTTGCCTGTCATGTATTTCAAAATATCTACCTCCAGAAAAGCAATTAGGAATTTGGAATTTGGAATTAGGAATTATTTCGCGGTGTGGTTTGCAATTCCTAATTTCTAATTACGCATTGCGATTCACATGCGGCGAATTATAGCACAGCGATTTTTGTTCGTCACGAAAACTTTTCAAGGTTCGTCTTTGAACAATAAATAATCGACGGGCTTTCCGAAAATCTCGAAGAGTTTGGCTTTGTCTTTCGCCGTAAAATTGCATTCGCCGCGCAACTTCATGGAAACAACTGTAAGCGATAAACTTAAAAATTTCGCAAGTTCTTTGTACGTGAGTTCCCGCTTGTCCATTTCGCCCGCCAAGTTTGGAAGTGTAGCGGAATTTCGGAAGTGAGCAACCACTCGATTGGCTTATCGAAAATCTCGACGAGTTTGGACAACTTCGGTCATGACAAAATCGATGACGCCGGATATTGTGTGGTGCCGTCCACTTTATTAAGAGCGAAGACTTCGACCTGCGGATTCAGGCGGGCAAATCGTCAAAATCCGATGTGTTCATTTCAACATAAGGGGCTGTGTCACAGTTTTTTATCATATTCTCCGAAAGCCGTTTGATTGCACCGGTTGTTTCTGCTATACTTGGCGCGGTAATTGCGAAACACCTGAGCATTGAAATGCGTAGTCTTTGGGATTTACGAATATGACAACTTAAGCTATAACTTGAGGCAAGCGATGCTGAATTTCCGCCAAAAAATTGCCTGAAGTTTTGCGGGGCTCGGTCACGCGAATGCCGGTATCACCCAAAATCTTTACACGCACAACACGCAGGCATTATTCTTGAAAATTTTGATGTTATCACAATTACGGAGGAAAACTTTTGAACGAACACATAAGAAATTTTTCCATAATCGCGCACATTGATCACGGAAAATCCACTTTAGCGGACAGGTTAATCGAAATGACCGGCACCGTCGAAAAGCGCGACATGAGCGAACAACTTTTGGACAACATGGAGCTTGAACGTGAACGCGGAATCACAATCAAAGCGCAAACCGTTCGGCTCAAATACACGGCTCGCGACGGGCAAACTTATCAGCTGAATTTAATCGACACACCCGGTCACGTCGACTTCACTTACGAAGTTTCGCGAAGTCTTGCCGCGTGCGAAGGAGCACTTTTGGTTGTCGACGCAACTCAGGGCGTTGAAGCTCAAACGTTATCGAATGTTTATCTTGCGCTTGAACACGATTTGGAAATTGTCCCCGTCATAAACAAAATCGATTTGCCCAGCGCGGACGTTGAACGCGTTCGCAACGAAATCGAAGAAGCTATCGGACTTGACGCAAGTGACGCCGTGAAATGTTCCGCGAAGACCGGCGAAGGCGTCGAAGAAATTTTGGAAGCGATTGTCAAAAAAATTCCGCCGCCCGAAAGTGACGCGTCGAAACCGTTGCAAGCTTTGATTTTCGATTCGTATTTTGATTCGTACAAAGGCGCGGTTGCTCACGTGCGAATTTTCGGCGGCAAAGTTCGCAAAGGTGACAAGCTGAAACTTTTGGCGACGGGCAAAGAATTCGACGCGACCGAAATCGGTATTTTCGCCCCCGCAATGACTGAACTTGACGAACTGACTGCGGGCGAAGTCGGTTACATTTGCGGCAGTCTTAAAGACGTTCGCGACGTGCGTGTCGGCGATACCGTCACAACTTCCCAAAAACCTGCCGAAGCGTTGGCGGGTTATCGTGCGCCCGTGCCGATGGTTTTTTGCGGACTGTATCCGACCGACAGCGTCGACTATGACAACTTGAAAGACGCACTCGAAAAACTTCAACTCAACGATGCCGCGCTTGTTTACGAGCCCGAAACTTCCGCCGCGTTGGGATTCGGTTTTCGTTGCGGATTTTTGGGACTGTTGCACATGGACGTTATTCAAGAACGTTTGGAGCGCGAATACAAATTAAAAATCGTCACGACCGCGCCGAGTGTCGTTTATCGCGTGCACAAAACCGACGGTGAAGTTTTCACTATTGACAATCCCGCCGCACTTCCGCCGACGACCGAAATTAAACTTGTCGAAGAGCCGATGGTTAAAGCGACCGTCATTGTGCCGAGCGATTATATCGGTGCCGTCATGGAACTTTGTCGCGACAAACGCGGCACGTACAAAAGCATGGATTATATCGACAAGACGCGTGTCATGTTGACTTACGAAATTCCGCTCAACGAAATTATTTATGACTTTTTCGACAAGCTGAAATCGATGACTCGCGGTTATGCAAGTTTGGATTATGAACTTTCCGAATACAAACAAAGCGACCTTGTGAAATTGGACATTTTGCTTAACGGCGATATGGTTGACGCGCTCAGCTCAATCGTTCACCGTTCCAGAGCTGCGAAAGTCGGGCGGATTCTTGCGTTGAAACTCAAGCGGATTATTCCCGAACAACTTTTTGATATTCCCGTTCAAGCGGCTATCGGCGGCAGAATTATCGCCCGCGAAACCGTCAAAGCTCGTCGCAAAGATGTTTTGGCGAAATGTTACGGCGGCGACGTGTCACGCAAGCGCAAGTTGCTTGAAAAACAAAAGGCCGGCAAAAAACGCATGAAGGCTGTCGGCAGCGTCGAACTTCCGCAAGAAGCGTTCATGGCAGTTTTGACTGTCGGCGACGAAGAGTCGCTTTAAAAGCGACGGAACAGTTGTCGCGACGTGTCGTCATCAACGTTCCAACGTTATCTCCGCGAACTAAAAATCCCCGCAGGCTGTGACCGTCGGGGAATTTTTTATTTGTGATAAACGTTGAAGTTGTGAAGCTGTAACCAAATTGGAAGTCGCATCACGTTGCTTTTTTGTTGAAAAAATTTACACTACGGAATTGACACAAAAAAAAACAATTATAATGGTTGTAAGTGCATGAAAAAATTTTTGGAACAGGAGATGATTCATCATGGCTCAGAAAACTATCGGCGCAGACAACTCAAGCTGGACGGGCACATCTTCGGCAGACAAAGTTTATATCAATTATGCCGACAAGGTTCGTGTCAACACGGCAGGCGGCAACGACAGCATTTACAACTACTATGGCTGGTACGACACAATCGACGCGGGCGCGGGCAACGACACAATCAATTTTAATTCCGGCAATTACTCCTCAATCAATGCGGGTGACGGCAACGATCGCGTCAGCCTCACCGGGGCTTATTCCGGGGTAATTACCGTCAAAGGCGGCACGGGCAGTGATACCGTTTACGGAAGCGGCAACAGAACTCTCCATCAATACGCGAACGGCGACGGAAACGATGTCATTTACAACTGGAGCGCGAACGACACTTTGCAACTCACAAGCGGCGGACTTTACTCGCGTTCGACCGTCGGCAATGATATTGTCATAGGAGTTTCTAACGGCAACATTACGCTCAAAGGTGCAAAGGGCAAAATCGTCAACGTCAAAGGCGGAACGGAATATGTTTTGGGCGGCGGTTCTATTCAGACGATTGGTTCCTACACTTCCCGAAATATCAACAACACCGTCTCGAACAAAACCATCACCGGCACGAGTTATGCGGACACGATTACAAATTCCGGCAAAAAAGTCACAATCAGTTCCGGTGCAGGCAACGACAAAATCAGCAACAACTACGGTCATAATTCTTCGATAGTTGCGGGCGCGGGCAACGATTCAATTTATTGCATCAGCGATTATCTCACGGTCTACGGCGGCGCAGGCAATGACACCATAAGCAATGGCGTTTGGCGTTCAAAAATTTTCGGCGACGCGGACAACGATTTAATCAGCCTTACGAGTTACTGGTACAACACACTCGACGGCGGCGACGGCAACGACACGATTTACGCAGGCGGCAATCAACATTCGGTCAACGGCGGTGCGGGAGCCGACAGAATCAGTTTGAGCGGCTCCGATTTGACAGTCAGAGGCGG
>JAFUYE010000135.1 GCA_017470715.1 Selenomonadaceae bacterium | reverse complement strand
CTTGAACTGTCGCCATTAAATTAGCTCCTTTGTTTTTGTTGCTATTGTTGACGTTGTTTCCACTCCGTATATTTTTCGCGCAAGCAGAAGTAACACGGACGATAACCCGCCGCGATTGCCGTCGCTTCGTCTTTGAAAGATACCAGCGTTTCTTTAAGATGACCGAGCGACAATTCGCTTTTCGTCTTTGAACAATCCGGGCGGTGATAAATTTTGCCCGTTGTCCAGCCGTCGACAGTACCTGGTGTTTCGCTGTAATAAAATTCGCCGTCGGCACCGAGCAGCTTGTACAATTTTTTCGGAGTGTTATCGCTCAACTTTTTTTCGTGAGATGATTGACGTTGTTTCCACTCCGTATATTTTTCGCGCAAGCAGAAGTAGCACGGACGATAACCCGCCGCGATTGCCGTCGCTTCGTCTTTGAAAGATACCAAAGTTTCTTTAAGATGACCGAGCGACAATTCGCTTTTCGTCTTTGAACAATCCGAGCGGTGATAAATTTTGCCCGTTGTCCAGCCGTCGACGGTACCGGGTGTTTCGCTGTAATAAAATTCGCCGTCGGCACCGAGCAACTTGTACAATTTTTTCGGAGTGTTATCGCTCAACTTTTTTTCGTGAGATGATTGACGTTGTTTCCACTCTTTATATTGTTCGGGCATACAAGTTCCGCACGGACGATAGCCCGCCGCGATTGCCGTCGCTTCGTCTTTGAAGAAAACGCGATATTTCGGGTAAGTGCTGTTCGGTTTTTTTAGCGAGGCAAGAGCCACCGGACAATCAAGACGACCGTAAATTTTATCGTTCTTTTTTATGAAGTTACCGCCGAGCGTGCCGGGTTCTTCGCTGTAATAAAATTCGCCGTCGGCACCAAGCAACTTGTACAATTTTTTCGGAATGTTATCGTCGCTCATGATTCAATCTCTCTGGCAAAGTTCCAAAAGGACGCCGTGAGTTGCTTTCGGGTGAATGAACGCAATCGACGCGCCGCCTGCACCTTTGCGGGGTTTTTCGTCGATAAGTTTAACGCCTTTTTCTTTCAAGTCAGCCAAAGCCGCTTCAAGATTGTCGACACGCAACGCGATATGTTGAATGCCGCCGCGACCGCCGTTTTTCTCGATGAATTTTTCAATCGGGCTGCCCGCTTCGCTCGCAACAAGCAACTCGATTTCGCCGTGCTGTTTGTCGTCGGTCGTCGGATAAAAAGCGGTGGTAACTTTCTGTTCGGCAACGGTTTCTTCGCCCGTGCACTGCAAGCCGAGTGTCTTCCAGAATTCGCCGTCAGTCAAACTTGTCGACGCAATGCCGATGTGATCTACGCCAAGAACTTTAAACATTTCGTTAAAACCTCCTAAATTTAGCTTTAAGCTGTAAGCTTTGAGCTTTAAAGGGTAATGAAAAATTTCCTGAAAGCTTAAAGCTCATAAGCTCAAAGCTCATTAAACTCGTCTGAAAATCTTAACACGCTCACCGGTCGAAAGTTTGTCAATCGGTGCGGGTTTCTCCAAAACTTCGCCGAAAACCATTTGTGCGACCAAATCCCAGCTGCCCGGCAGGTTGAAAATTTTCTTAACGTCCTCGTCAATCAACATGTTGTAATGCTGAATGTTGACGCCGAGCCCCATATCTTCAAGTGCCGACCAAATTGCGAACTGCAACATGCCGTTTGCCTGCGCCGCCCAAATCGGGAAGTTGTCCGCGTAAGCAGGATATTTCTTTTGCATTTCGTAAATGGTATCGCTTTCCTCGTAGAAAAGAATCGTGCCGTAAGCCGCCTCGAAGCCGTTGATTTTCTCTTCGGTTTTCGCGAATTCTTCTTCGGGAACAACTCTTTGCAACGCGGATTTGGTGATGTCCCAAATGTTTTCGTGATGGTCAAGCATCGTCACGACGACGCGAGCCGATTGCATGTTAAACGGCGACGGCACGTCTTTGGTCATGCGTTCGACGGTCGCGATTATCTGCGATTGCAGGACAGGAATATTTCTGCCGAGCTTGTAGATTGAACGGCGGGCAGTTACCGCCTCTTGAAAACTTTTCATTTGTGCATATCTCCCGTTTCAAGAAATCTGGTGTGGAAACTCAACGCCTCGTTAAGCAAATGCGGAGTTGCGGCTTTCTTCGTCGCGGCAAGTGCACGTTCGTAGTAGTCAAGCAACAACGGACGATAGTCGGGATGTGCGCATTTGTTGATGACTTCCAAAGCACGCGTTCTGGGCTCAAGTCCGCGCAGGTCGGCGATACCGTATTCCGAAATGATAACGTCAACGTCGTGTTCGGTGTGGTCAATGTGCGAGCAGAACGGAACGACGGAAGAAATTTTGCCGCCCTTCGCCGTCGACGGGGTGTAGAAAATTGTCAGGTAAGCATTGCGCGCAAAGTCACCGCTGCCGCCGATACCGTTCATCATTTTGGTGCCGGTGACGTGCGTGGAGTTGATGTTGCCGTAAATGTCGACTTCAAGCGCGGTGTTCATTGCAATGACGCCGAGACGGTGAACAACTTCGGGCGAATTGGAAATTTCTTCGGGACGGAGCAAAATATATTTGCGGTATTTGTCAATGTCTTTGTAGAATCTTTCCATGCCTGCGGGCGACGGGCTGAACGCGGTACCGCTTGCGAATTTCAATTTGCCCGCGTCAATCAAATCAAGCATTGCATCTTGAATGACTTCCGTGTAAACAAGCAAGTCCGTCATGTCGCCTTCGACGAAACCTTCAAGCACGGCATTTGCAACGTTGCCAACGCCCGATTGGAGCGGAAGTAAACCTTTGGGCATACGTCCCGCCTTAATTTCCGCCTTCAAAAATTCGAGCGTGAACGCCGCCATTTTCTTCGAGTTTTCGTCAATGGGCGACAAGTCACGCGTATGGTCTTTGATGTCGCAGGGAACAATGTACTTAATTTTGTCGGGCGTGCACGGAATGTACGTCGTGCCGATTCTGTCGTCCGCGTGAACAATCGGTATCGGCAGACGATTGGGCGGGTCAAGCGGAACATAAACGTCGTGCATACCTTCAAGTTCCAAAGGTTGCGTTGTGTTGACTTCGACAACAACGGTATCGGCTTGTTGCACGTAACTTGCCGCGTTGCCCAATGAAGTCGTCGGAATCAAGTTGCCTTCCTCGGTAATCGCGCAGGCTTCAACCAAAGCGAAATCGGGTTTCTTTTTGATAAAGCCCGTGCGGGTGAGTTGCGCACTTTCGGACAAATGCAGGTCGAGATAGTCAACAGTGCCGTCGTTGATGAGCGGACGCAATTTCGCATCCGTTTGATACGGCAGACGTTGTTTGATACCTTTGACTTCGGCAAGTGCTCCGTCGAGTTCGGGACCCGTCGATGCGCCCGTCCAAATGTTGACTTGGAACGGATCTTTTTTCATGCGTTCGGCCAATGCAAGCGGAACTGCTTTCGGATAAGCCGAAGCCGTGAACCCGCTGCAGGCGATTGTCCAGCCGGGTTGAATCCAGTCGGCAACTTCCTCTGCGCTGACAATTTTGCTCTGCAAGTCTTTGTTGCGTACTCTGTCGGTAATATCAATCATTAAAATCCCATCCTCCTTTGCATAATCGCTGATTATAATTTGACGTGAATCAATTTATTCAAGTTTAGCACGTCGATAAATTAACGTCAACTGTCGCAAAAAAAAATCCCGCCGTTTGTGACGGGAAATGATTTATAAATTACGCGCTTAACTTTTGACGAGTTTCGTGCCGCTGATTTTGTAATCGTCACCGTTAATGTTGAAAGTCGTCGCCGTGAAATCTTTCAAAGTAATCGCTCTTGCCGTCGAGCCGACTTTGAACGCAATTTGATTCTTTGACTTGTTGTAAGTTGCCGAAAACACTCCGGTAATTTCGAGCATGTCGGTATCGTCGAAGCCGAAGATGACATCTTTGCCGTCGCCGTTGCCGTAAATGAAAGTGTCCGCGCCCGCGTCGCCCCAGAGTGAATCGTTGCCCGTGCCGCCAAAAAGTTTGTCGTTGCCTTTGCCGCCCCAAAGTAAATCGTTGCCCGCGTCGCCGAAAATTTTATCGTTGCCGTTTGCGCCGGAAATTGAATCGGCACCTTTGCCGCCGTACAACGAATCATTTTTCGAGCCGCCGACGATTGAGTTATTTAAATCGTTGCCGGTGATTTTTACTGCGGTTGTGCGTTTCGACGCGTCGGCAGTTTTCACAGCCGCGCCGATTGTCACGGGTGATTTCGTCGAATTCGTGACGGTCAAAGTTGTTGAATTCGAGCCGCCGAAAATCGTCGAAGACTCTTTGCCGGACTTGTCAATCAAGTTGAGTGTCTTGCCTTTGCCGTCTTTGACTGTGAGCAAACCGCTGCCGATTGTGAAGATGACATCCGAACCTTTGACGGAGGATTTTGAAATCGCCGCACCGAGTGAAATTTTGTCGTCCGTCGCGTAATCGGTAATAATATCTTTGCCCGCGCTGTAAATGAAAATGTCATTTCCGTCGCCGCTTGAATATTGGAAGGTAACTTTGTTGCCGCGATTTTTGATTGTGTCGTCGCCCGCGCCGCCAATTATTGTCGAGTTGTCGCCGTTGTAATTGCTGTCGTCGGAGTAAAAAAAAGCATTCAATGTTGCCTCGTAGAGATAACCGTTGAAAATGTAATCACTATCCGTGCCGCCGTCGATTGTGACATTGTTGCCGGTATTGGCAACGGTGTCGCTTCCTTCGTAAACAACTACACTTGCATTGTCGTCCGTGTTTTCGAGTATGTCATTTGCTTTGGTACCGAGAAGCGTCGGGAAATTATTTTTTTCACCAACAATGTTGAGGGTACTTTTTTGGTGTCTTTGAGAGTTATGGAACCCGTACCGACTTTGACGATAACATCGGATCCGTTTGCCAGCGTGAAAAATTTTCCGCCCGAAACCGAAAGACTGCTCGTCGAATTGAAGCCCTCGATTGTGTCGTTACCGTCACCCGAATTGTACTCGAAGACGGCATAACTTCCCTCAAAACCGATATTGTCGTTGCCCATGCCGCCGGAAATCGTGACATAATTGCCGTTGACTTGAATGGAATCGTCACCTGTACCGCCGGAAATTGACGAATAATAATCATCGAGTTTGCCCATTCTTGCGCCGACCCAAACGGTATCGTTGCCCGTCCCAGCATCAAGAGTAATGTAACCAACAACGGGATTAGAGGATCCCATTCCAAGGGAAAGAATCGAATCATCGCCTTCACCGGCTAAAATAAGCATATTGGCTCCGCCTGTATTAATGGTATCGTTACCTTTGCCCGCGTTGATTGTCGTTGCACTGTACCAAGAAGTATCATTTCTGGAAATGTATTCACTGTTGTTGGTACCGTTTTTGAAAGTTTTTCTGATAATGATGCGTTCGGTAAGATTTTTCTTCGCACCGTTCTCGAACAAAAGTTGTTGGTCGGTGTAAATCTTGCCGTTAATGGTGAATTCGGTCGGTCTGGTGAAGTTGGCCATGCCGCCGTGATTCATTTGAGTAATGAGCACCGAACTTTTGCCTGAAAGAGTTATCTTGCCGACCGTCGAAATTCCGTCAAGGTCGCAACCTTTGCCGATGCCCGCGCCATCATCGCTCGTTGCTGTAACTTTGGCATTGCCGCCGATTGAAATTTTTTCGGACGAACCGTCCATGCCTGAACCGATGCCCGCGCCCGTGTCAGCCGTCGCGGTAACAGTTCCGCCGTTGATTGTGATGTTTCCGATTGAGCCGCCGCAACCCGAACCAATGCCCGCCCCCTTATTCGTTGTCGTTGTGATTGAGCCGCCGTTAATTATAACATTCGCAGTGTCATGTTCTTCAAAAGAATCAGTGCCGATACCTGCCCCTTGTTTACCGGCAGTTACATCGAGCGAGCCTGTGCCGTCAATCGTCAAACCGTAGCCGACATTTACGACTGCCGCCCACGTGTTGGAAGTTTTCAAAACGTTTTTGCCCGCGAGCGTCAACTTGTTGTCCGTGCCTATGAAATCTATCGTGCTGCTTCTTTCGTTCGTGACGTTTAAGTTTTTAATCGTAAGATCGGCATTCGAAGAAACCTTAAGAATTCGGACATCCTTTAAACTGCCCGCGCTTGTTCCGTCGATTGTCACGGCGTCGGTCGTATCAATATTTATCGTGCCCGTGAAATTTTTGGCGATTGTGTAAGTGCCGCCTCTGGTTATGGTCGTGTTGTCGGCATCAATCACCGTGTTGATTTTCGCGTCGTCTTCGGGCAAGGAATCGTTTTGTACAGTCATCGTCGTCGTTAAAATTGCCGACGTGCTGACCGTATCAAGCGAAGTCAAACCGCCGCCGAACATTTGAACCCAATTATCTTTGTATTTGGCACCGGAGTCGTAAACATAGCCGACGCCGAGTTTTGTGAAGGACGAATTCAAAATGTTGGCGCGATGACCGGGCGAATTCATGCAGCTCGTCATGACCTCTTCGGATGACGTTTGTCCGCCGGCAATGTTTTCGCCCATGCTCTAATAATCTTTTTTCAATGCGGTAAAGCAGGAAGTTCCGTCGGGGCGTTCGTGAGCGAATGTTGTAACAATTTCCGGTGCACGAATTGCCGCGCCGTCCGACAAACCTTGCGACAGCGTCAACGGCGAAAGACCTTCTTTTTCGCGTTCTTGATTGACAAGGCGCAAAACGTCCCAAAATTTTTCATTGCTCGCGCCGTCGTAGTAGTCGCTTGCGTCGTTTGAAACTTTCAGCGTGAGACTGAAATAACCTTTGTCGTCCGTCCAAATAACATCCTTGCCGCTGATTTTGCTTGTAAGTTCAGGCGCAGAGGAGCCGTCGAAATTCACGACGATTTTGTCATTCGTCGGGTCAATGTCTTCAATCACCGCAGAAATTTTTTTGTGCAGAGTAATTGAGCTCAAAAGTATCAGTGCCGTTGCCGCCGACCAAAGTGCCGTTGCCGCCCATCAGCTGTAAAACATCGTTGCCCGAACCGCCGATAAGCAGAACATTGTTTTTGCCGTTGCTTTTGAGGGTATCATTGCCCGCCAAGCCGTAAACCTGCGTGTTGTATTCCAAAACAGAAAGCGTATCTTTTCCCGCTTTGCCGGCAATAACGTCAGTCATTAAACTCACCTCTCTTGTAAGAATGTTGAAGCGTACTTTGTTTTGAATCAATTTATGTAGATGTAGCACGTCACTAAATTAACGTCAACCGCCGCAAAAAAATTCCGCGCTAAACTGCAATTAGGAATGCTTAATGCGCAATGCGTAATTGAAAACGAATCATTACGCATTACGAATTTCGCATTACGCATTGTAAAAAAAATCCCGCCTTGATCAGGGGCGAGAAATTTTTCAGTTCGGAATTTTTTTATCGCTCACGAACCGTCGAAGTTTGCGACCTGTGTAGGTTGAAAGTCGCAAGCGTCAATGGCGCGCCGAGTTATCAGTACAGGAAGACAACCGCAATGTTATCGAGGAAATGAGACTGCGAATTTTCGTAAAGCACCTTGTCGGCATCTTCAGTTGTCAAAACGGGCGTTGCGTTCAAATCGTCAAGGCGAATTGCTTTAACGACGAGCGGATTGGAACCTGCGCGGCTTGCCATACCCATATCGGTTGCGTAAGTCGCCATACCTTCGACAATAATTCTGTCGTAGTCAAGATTCAAGTGCCCGTAAATTTTTTGACCGTGTGCATTTTTGATGACGGGGCTCATGACGTGGTTAATCGTGCCGAGACCGCGGCAATCAACGACAAGACCGGTGTAGCCGACTGAAGACGGACGAGTTTCGACCGGGGGCGGAGTGTAACCGGGCGTCGGTTGCGGGAACGGCTCAACTGTGGGCGGGCGTTCGATAACGGTTTCGGCAAGACCGCCGCTACCGCCGAAGAGCGGAATTTCCATGGTGACGGAATAACCGCCGCCGGCAAGTTCGCCCTCGGAAACGATTTGTGCACCTTTGATGACTGCAGAAACTCTTGTTTTGACAATGTCGGAAGTAAGCATCATTTGTTCGACGGTGGTTTCGGCGTCAACCTGCACGCCCTGAACCATTTCCGCCAACTGACGATACGCATCCGCGATAGCCGCACGTTTCGCCATCATCGACGCATGTGCGGGACTCCGCGCCAAAGCAGGGTTGCCGACACCCATGCCCGTTACTTGGATTGTGTTCGTGTTCCAGTTCGGAGCAGCGTCGACGGTTGCACTGACTGCAAATAAAATTGCCGCAACCAGTACGCCGAGCAGTTTAAAATTCCTCAACATCTGAAAGACCTCCTTAAAAATTTTTGTTTTCTGGTATAGTTTAGTCGAAGTTTCTTAAAATCCTCTTTGACGTTGCAAGATTTTAATTAAGAATTTTCTTCGCCGAGCAAACCGATTACAAAAAAAGTTGCGTCGGCTTTTGCACAAAGTTTCCCGTTCGCGTCGACAAGTCGGCATTCGCAAACCATAGTTTTATGCCCGTCGTGCAGAACGCAAGCTTCGGTTTTGATTCGCGTGCCGGTCATCATCGGATGCATGAAATTAATCGTGAGCGAAACCGTAACGACACGTTTGCCCAGTTCCAAACACTTCGCGCCCATTGCGGTATCGGCCATCGTCGTCAAAACTCCGCCGTGCGTCATTGAATACAAATTTGCATGTCGCGTGTCCGGCAAAAGTTCCAGATGAATTTCGCCGTCGTCGACGACTTCGATTTCCAAAAAATCTATGACGGTATTTTCGTGGCAAAATTTTATGATTTGTTCGTGTGTCGGTTTCTGCAATGTGGATCACCCTTTCGACAAGAAATTTTAGCACATGCGCAGGAAAATTCAACGTCGCCGCGTAAAAAAAGCTGTGGGGGGCGGTAACCGGTTGAAGTTTGTCGCTTCGATTCGGCGCGATTGTCAAGTTTGAGTTTTTGTAATCAACTTTTCTTTGCTTGCCCAAAGAAAAGTTGCAAAAGAAAGGGCACCTCGCAGGGGCGTTGCTCAAAGTTGTTTCGGCGTCCGCGCTACGATTAAGTCATCGTGCCCGCAAGTGAAACATCCTGTTTCAATTGCGGGCGAGGCCGTCATCCGTGACGGCCTCTGATTTCGCGTTACGAATTGTGAATTAATTTTTGGAGGGATTTTTATGATTAACGTTGCAGTTCTGGGCACGGGAAAAATTATTCCTGAAGCGATTGGCGCAATGCAGGCGTCGAAAAAATTCCGTGTCGCAAACATTTGGGCACGCGAACACAGCCGCGACAAAGCCACCGCGCTTGCCGAAAAATTTGGCGTCGAAAAATTCACCACAAACCTTGACGATATTGCGAACGATTCGACGATTGATTTCGTTTATGTCGGGTTGGTCAACGCCGTTCACCACGAATACGCGAAAAAATTTCTGGACGCGGGCAAAAATGTCATCGTCGAAAAACCTTTCACCGTGACTGCCGCGCAGGCTCAAGATTTAATCGACACGGCACGGAGCAAAAAACTTTTTCTGTTCGAGGCGATAACGACTTTGCATCTGCCGAATTTTTTTGCGATTCGTGACGCGTTGTCGAAAATCGGCGATGTGAAAATCGTTCAATGCAATTATTCGCAGTATTCAAGCCGCTACGACGCGTACAAAAATAAATCCGTCGCGCCCGCATTTGACCCGAAACTTTACGGCGGTGCGCTCACGGATATAAATATTTACAATTTGAATTTCGTCGTCGGGCTGTTCGGTTTGCCGAAAAAAATTTCTTACGCGGCAAATGTCGGTTGGAACGGCATTGACACGAGCGGAATTGTCACGCTTGAATACGAAAATTTTTTGGCTCAATGCGTCGGCGCGAAAGATTCGGCAAGTCCCTGCTTTTTGAACATTCAAGGCGACGGAGGATATATTCTTGCGACGGGTGCGCCAAATGAATTGAATTCGTTCGAGTTGGCGATTCGCGGGCAGGACGTGCAAAAATTTTCGCTGAACAAATTCAATCATCGCATGGTTCATGAATTCGTTGACTTCGCGGAAATTTTCGAGCGCGAAGATTTTGCAGCAGTCGAACGCGGGCTTGAAACTTCGCTGAACGTGATGACCGTTGCCGAACGTGCGGCGAAATCTGCGGGCATTGTCTACGGCTGAATTTCGTTTATCCGTGCCGGTTAAGTTCGCGGCGTGTAAAAAAAATTATCCCCTGCACAAACGCGGGGGATTTTTTAATTCGTAATTCGTAATTTATTTTTCAATCAAGTTGTCGCGCAACGCCCGATAAGCTTTGGTGACGTGGCGACCGTTTTGCGATTCGAGTCGTGAGCCGTAAGGATGTTTCGTCACTGCCAAAATCGGCGCGGCTTGAATTCGTTTGGCGACGCCCATGCCCGTGAATTGTTTCCACCAACGCTCCAAATCTTCGATGAAATCTTTTTCCGTCGGGAAATATTTTTTGACAAGCCCGACTTCGCAACCGATTGCTTTTTCGAGTTTGCCCGCGTCGTAAAGTTTCAAAATGTCTTCGGGACGCAAATTCTGTTCGACGAAAGCGCGGAACAAATAATCGTGATACGGATATTTCAACGGGTCGCCTTTGCCTTCGTCGACGTTCTGCGCGGTCGAAAGTTCTGCACTCGGAACCAAATCGATAATGCCCTGCGGAATGACTTCGCGCCCGTAAATTTCGTCGTTGAGGTAACGGGCAAGCGCGTAAACTTGAAACTTCCACAAATCAGCCAACGCAGACAAAAAGCCCGCCGCGTCGCCGTAAAGTGTGGCGTAACCTACGGTTGATTCGGCTTTGTTCGCGTTGCAGGTGAAGCCGCCGCCGATTGTCGCCGCCAACGCCGCCAAAATTCGCGAACTGCGGTCGCGTGCCTGAATGTTTTCGCGAACGAAACTTGAAACTTCAAAGCCCGCCGACTCAAGCTGTTTGACCGTCAAATCAACGGATTCCTGAATCGGCACGACGCAATATTTACAGCCCAAATTTTTGGCAAGTTGTTCGCTTAAATTTTTCGTCGTCGCGGAATTGAATTGGCTCGGCATGTTGACCAGCAAAACATTTTCCGCGCCGATAACTTTGACGTACAACGCTGCGGAAACTGCGCTGTCAATGCCGCCGGATGCACCGATAACGACTTTCGACAAGCCGACGTGTTGCAGAAAATCGCGGACGCCGTGACTGAGCGCACGATAAATTTTTTCGGGCTCGGACTCTTCGGGAACGTAAGTTGCGGGCATTTTGTCAATCTCGTCAAGTTCGACGAAATTCAAAGTTTCCGCGAACGGCTCGGCAAGCTGAACGATTTTGCCGCGTGAATTGAAAACCGCGCTCATCCCGTCGAAGGCGTAAACCGTTTTGCCGGTATTTTGAATTCCGACCGCACCGACTTGAATAATCGGCTTTTCGGTGGAAAATTTTTCGTCCGCAATATTTTTGTCGATACTGAACGGCTCACTTGTGAAGTTGACGCCGAAATCAAAGTGGCTCGTCAAAATGTCGTCAACGTCGAAAATCGGCAGAACTTTAAAATCTTCGCCGTCGGCGGGCACGGTGATTGAATTTTTCTTTTCCGTCGGCGCGGAAAAATATCTGTACTCGTCAGACGACAAATTTCTTTTCGCGAAAGTATCGACGCGTTTGCCGTCACGTGCTACGAAAATCGAATCGAAAACTTGAAATTCGGACAGCTCCCATTTGAGTTTGACGTTGCCGAAAACGACGGTCAACTTTCGGCTCGCGGCGATAATGTCTTCGCCGTACTGTTCGCATTCGCGCAGAAAACTTTCCTGCTTGAACGTGTCGCCCAAAAATTTTCCCGAAACTGCCAGCTCCGGAAAAATGACGATTTGCGCGCCGCCGGCTCGTGCCCGCTCAATCAGATACAAAATTCGTTTCGTGTTGATGTCGGGGTGTCCCGCCTCGACTTTCATTTGTGCGTAAGCAATTTTTGACAAGTCAACCGCTCCTTTCAGTGTGCCAAACCTTCGTGACGAATGCGAATTTCTTCGTACTCGGCATTTTCCACGCGTTCATAAAGTTTTTTGTCGAAGTTATAATTTTTGTCGGCATAAAGTTCACCGTAAAATTTTTGACGATACTTGATGAAAAACGCAAGTTCGCCGTCATAACTGCTCGGAAGTTCCGCAACCGTGCCGTATGGCGGAATAAAAATTTTTTTGTCCTCGTTGAGGGCATACATTTTGCGATTTGTCCAATCGTAAAAATATTCGTTGCAGACATATTCCACGTCGGTCAAGTCGCCTTCACCTGCGTGGGGAACAATGGCAACTTCGACGGCAAGCCAAAAATTCGGCGGGTCGAATTGCGTAACGTCGATGGTTTTGCGGTTAATGTACCAACCGGTGCCCGCGTGCATTCCGCACAAAACGTAAACTTTTTCCGCGTCGAGATAATCGGGATATTCGGCACTTGCCGCGTTCGCCGAAAAAATCAGCGCAATGAAACTCAACACGGCGAAAAATTTTTTCACGGCTCAACACCTCCGAAAGTTTTTTCGGACGAATTCTAATTCATTTCGGGCGATTGTGCAACGGGCGGTTTCGGTTGCGTGACGGACGATTTTTGCATAAAATAGCTCAAAAAATTTTCGGGAGGCTTATTTCAGTTAGGAGTTTGGAATTAGGAATGAGGAATTAATTTCGCGTCAACAATTCCTAACTCCTCACTCCTAATTCCTAACTGATTTTTAGGGGGTTTTTTTGTGGACGGTGCAAACTTTTTGACGGCGGCGAAACATTTTTTCCGCGAAGACACGAACGAATTTATCGGCGCATATTTTGACGGCGAAATTATTTTCCTGACGCGCTTGACGGAAACTTTCGAGAGTGCGGAAATTTCTGCGGACGGTGATGAATTTGTTCGCCTTGCCGAAAAAATTTCCGAAGCCTGTCGACTGCGCGGTTGGCAAACTCAAGCTGTCGGATTTTGTCTTCGCGAACGCGACGCCGTCACGTTCCAAACGGAAGTTACCAACGTCCCCGAAAAAGATTTTCCCGCGTTCGTCGAAACTTGGTCGCAGGCACAATCGGGCAACGGCTCGTTGAATTCCTTCGCGAAAGTCGGCGTCGAATTGTGGATGGAAACTTTGCCGAAATCGACTGCGGACGAAATCTGCGCGGCGTTTCAAAAATGCGGGCTGAACTTAATTGCGCTGTCTGTCATGCCGCCCGATTTGCTGACGAAAAAAAATCCTCTCGACAAAGCAAAATTCATCTGTGAAGTCGCGGCGAAAAAAATTTTACCGAATCTTTTGCGCCCGCGTGAAAATTCTTGGAATGTGCGGAAACTTTCCGTCGTGCCGATTGCAATTCTTTTGATTGCGGAGTTTGTATCTTTGGCAAATTTTATTTCGGATTGGCGTGCGGCATCAAACGAACTCGACGAAGAAAAAATTTCCCGAAGCGAAATCCGCGACGACTTGAACTTAAAAAAATTTATCGACGACGAAGCAACCGAAATGCGACGGCTGAATAATTTAATTGCAAACGTCAACGCGCCGAAAAATTTCAACGTGCTGATAAATCTCGGCAAAATTTCCGGCGGGGACGTGCGCTTGACGAAAATCAGCGTCGACGAAAATTCCGTTCGTGTTGAAGGGCTTGCGACAAAATCCGAAGCCGTGAAAAATTACCTTGCCCGCACGAAAAATTCTGTTGTACAATCGACACGACTTGAAAATTCTTCTTCCCGCGACGACGGTGAAATTATTTTTGTGATTCGCGGCGACCTGAAAACTGATTGAGCGAACGAGGTTGATAAAATGGATATTGAGCAAAGCAAAATCATGAAAGAATTTATAATCGGGGCGTTAATCGTCTTGATGATTCTTATCGTCGGAACTTTTTGGATGGGTAACAGCGTCAGTTCCGACAACGAAGAGACCGTGCGCACGGTGAGCCTGCTTTATCTTGACGAATTGGCGGGACGACGCGAACAAGTTATCGCAAACAAGCTCAACGACTACATTAATAACATGACAATCGCAATGAATCACTTGACCAAAGACGATTTGAGCAGCGTTGATAAATTGCAAGCGTACCAGTCGCGAATAAAACAAATTTACCGGCTGGAAAAATTCGCTTTCGTCGACACGGACGGTTTGATTTACACTTCACGCGGTACACGCAACGACATCGACAAATACGCTTTCGATTACAAAAATTTATCCGACACCGAAATTTCCGTAAAAAACTTGGACGGCAACACAAAAAAAATCGTCATTGCAATGCCCGCCGACAATCTGCCTTTCGCCGGAAAAACGCTTGTCGCCTGCTTCATGGAAATGGAAATGTCACGTCTGCTCGAAGGTGCTTCAATGTACACCTCAAGTAACAACAACACGCTTTGCAACCTGTACACCAGAGACGGCGTTGCGTTGACGAACGTTGTACTCGGCGGTATGTCCAGCGAAAACAATCTTTTGAAGGCAATGGAGCCGGCAAGATTTGAGCCGAAATATTCTCTCGAAAAATTACGCGAAGATTTTTCTGCGGGCAAAAAAGGTTTTTCGGCGTTCACTTACGACGGAATTCGCGAAACGCTTTACTATGTCCCCGTGCACGGAACCGATTGGATTTTGACATATCTGATTCGCGAAAGTGTCATCAGTGAACAAATCGGCTCGATTAACGAAGGAATTGTTTTCCGCAGTCTGATTCATTCCGTGTTGACCGCTTTGATTTTGGTAGCAATGTTCGCAACGATAATTTTTCAACTTCGCCGCGTTTCCAAAGCTCAACTTGAAAAGGAAACTGCCGCCGCCGAAAATCGCGTAAAGCAACAGGAACTTGAAGAACAGCTCGCCCTGCAGGAAGAATTGCTCGCGCAGGAAAAACATCGCACGCAACAGGAAAACATGATTAAAGCGTTGGCGTCCGATTATCGCAGTGTTTACTATGTCAACCTTGCCGAAGACGACGGCATTTGTTATCGCGACGACGAAACTTTGGACATTTCGATAGGCGAAGGCGAACACTTCACGTTCAGCAGAATTTTTACCGAATACGCCAATCTTTACGTCACGGACGAATACCGCGAAGACTTTTTGAAATTCATTGAGCCGCAATCGATTCGTGACGGTTTGCAAAATTCGCAGGTCATAACTTTCAGCTATCTGCGCCGTCAAAAAAATGTCGAGAGCTACGAAATGATTCGCATGGCACGTATCAAAAAAGTCAACGAAACGAATCACGTCGTACAATTCGTCGGCGTCGGCTTCACGGACATTGATGCCGAAATGCGCGATTCGATGACGAAAAGTCGGGCGTTGAGTGACGCGCTCAAAGCCGCCGAAGAAGCGTCCAAAGCGAAAACCGCGTTCCTGTCGAGCATGAGCCACGAAATTCGCACGCCGATGAATGCGATTATCGGACTTGACAGTCTTGCACTTCACGAGCCGGGCATTTCCGAAACGACACGCGGTTACCTTGAAAAAATCGGCACGTCCGCGCAACATTTGCTGAGTTTGATTAACGACATTTTGGATATGAGCCGAATTGAATCGGGACGAATGACTTTGCGCAACGAAGAATTTTCTTTCCCGAAACTGATTGAGCAGATTAATACGATTTTCAGCGGGCAATGCAACGAACGGAAACTTGAATACAACTGCCACATCAACGGGCATCTCGGCGAATATTATATCGGCGACAGCATGAAGTTGCGGCAAGTGCTGATTAACATTTTGGGCAACGCGGTCAAGTTCACGCCCGAAGGCGGCAACGTTGATTTAATCGTCGAGAAAACTGCAGACTTCGACAAAAAATCTGCAATTCGTTTCACAATCAAAGACACGGGGATTGGCATGAGCAAAGATTATCTGCCGAAAATTTTCGACACGTTCAGCCAAGAAGATTCTTCCGCGACGAATAAATACGGCAGCTCCGGTTTGGGTATGGCGATAACGAAAAGTATCGTCGACATGATGAACGGCAAAATCGAAGTCGACAGCGAAAAAGGCAAAGGCACGACTTTTACCGTCACCGTCACGCTGATGAATTCCGACAAAGAAAATTCTGCCGCTGACGACGTGGAAATTCGCCCGCACGAATTGAACGTGCTTGTTATCGACGACGACCCGATTGCCTGCGACCATGCAAAACTTGTCCTGGAAAAATCCGGAATTGCTGCCGATACCGTTATGTCCGGCAAAGAAGCTATCGAAATGATAACGCTCCGTCACGCACGCCGCGAGCCGTACAATTTGATTATCGTCGATTGGCACATGCCCGAAATGGACGGCGTCGAAGTCACCCGCCGAATTCGCGAAATTATCGGCAACGAGTCCGCGATTATCATTTTGACCGCGTACAACTGGGACGACGTTGCCGACGAAGCAGTTGCCGCCGGTGTCGACAGTTTCATTGCAAAGCCGCTGTTCAGTGGCGCATTGATTGAAGAACTCAAAAAAGTTTTCAAGAAAAAAAATCCCGGCTCCCCCGAAAAAATCAAGAAAGCCGAATTGAAAGGTCGCCGAATTCTTTTGGCGGAAGATATGCCCGTCAACGCCGAAATTATGTTGATGGTTTTGCAGATGCGCGAAATTGACGCGGAACTTGCCGAAAACGGACGAATTGCGCTTGAGATGTTCCAAAAGTCACCCGAAAATTATTACGACGCGATTTTGATGGATATGCGAATGCCCGAAATGGACGGCTTGGAGGCGACGCAACGAATTCGCGCTTTGGAACGCCCCGACGCAAAATCAATCCCGATTATCGCATTAACCGCAAATGCTTTCGACGAAGATGTTCAACGCAGTTTGCAGGCGGGCTTGAACGCGCATTTGTCGAAACCTGTCGAACCGGAAGTTTTATTCGAGACGCTTGAAAACATGATAACCGATTAAAATTTGTTGACAGCTCCTGCGAACAACGTCACGCCTGATTCAATGTCGCGAATCACGAACAAAAACGGACGTTCGGCAATGAAGTAAACAATTTTCGATCTGTGGAAACCGGGCGCGGCTCCTTCAAGCATGACGACTTCGGTGACGGCGGCGGCTTCGGTGCCCAGTTCGTCGACTTTGATTTTTGCGCGGTGTTTCGCGTTGCCGATTTTCAGCGGCGTATCGTTGACGATGTTAAAAAATTCCGCGTCAGTCGTGAAAGATTTTTTGATACCGATTGACTTCAAATTTTCAACCAAATTGCTTTCGATGTCGAGTTCAAATTTCGGCAGACAAACGATAACTTTCCCGTCGAAAGGCGGCGTGCGTTTCAAGTCGTCCAAAAATTTTTCGCGATATTCGGAAGTTTGATTGTTCCAAAGTTCTGCCACGTCCAAAGAATTTTCGTCACTCGGCAAAATCAAATACATTGCGGCACCGTTTGAATACGGCAATTTGATTCCGCAAAAATTTTCGTCGGCAATGTAAGAAATTTCTTCTTTAAAAGTTTGATTCATCATGTCGACCGTCGATTTTGAGCCGTCGCGATTGGTGAAGTCGCCGCGTCGAGTTCTGCGCGATTCAAACGGAAATGTCCAGTCGCCCTTGAAGTAAACGACGTTGAGCAAATCAGTCAGCGTGTCGGCGGTAACGATTGACTTGTAATCGGGAATAAAACCGCGTGTTTTGTCGTTGACGAAGCGCGTAATTTTTTTGCGTTCGCCGTTAATGTCGCCCGAAAAATCCGCCTCGCGAACTTCGGATTTGTAAACGTCCGTCACGACGCTCCAAAAATTTTTTTCGATACCGCGCCCGATAACTTTTTTGTCGATAAGCAAAAGATTCGCTTCGGCAAAAGTTTCGCCGTAATTCGCCGCAGCGAAGTCCGAAAAAATTTTGTGCCCGTCGTTGAGATTTTTGACGTTATCGATTGTCAACGCACGCAAAAGTTCCGCCTTGGTGTCGCCCGTCGCGCCGTTCGCCAAAATGCTCAGTGCGGCATTGATTCCGTATGGCGAATAAAAAATATTTTCGTTGCGGTTGAGCGTCCCGAAATATTTCCGGCAAAATTCGTTGACGCTTGTCGACAAATTCCGATTCGGCTCCGCGCAGGCAACGTTCATAAAACTCATCATTGCAAGCAACGCCGCAAAAAAAATTTTCATGCTAAACACCTCCGAAATTTTTTTAACAGCTTACAAAAAAATTCTTAGACGCGCAATAAAAAATCGGTTTGCAATTCGCCGCCGCCCGTGATATAAAGTTCGCAAAAATTTTTCGGGAGATGATAAACATGCGATTGCCGCTCATATTGTTGACGATTATTTTTTGCCTGACGTTGACGGGTTGCAATTATTTCGCACGGACGACGGGCGGAAACGTTACGATTGACTTGCCCCCGAATACAAAATTAATTTCGGTTCAGTGGCGCGAAAAAAATTCTTCGTTGTGGTATCTGACCCGCCCGATGCACAGCGACGAATTTCCCGAAACGTACACTTTCCAAGAAGACAGCAATATCGGCGTTTTGGAAGGCACCGTTACGATTCACGAACACCGCGAAGAGAAAAAATAATCGCAACAAAAAATCCCCGTCGAAATTAATCGGCAGGGACTTTTTTTATTCGCGAAACTTAATTCGTGTGATTAGCCTTTGGATGCTTTGAGTTCCTGAAGTTTCGGACCCATGATGCGCTTGTAAGCTTCGACGCCGGGTTGATTGAACGCGTCGACGTTGAGCAATTCGCCTTCGTAAGCGACCGACATTGCCAACAGATACATCAATTCGCCCAAATGATATTCGTTGAGTTCGGGCAACGTAAAGCACGCATTAAAGCGTTTGTTCGACTTGAGCGCATCCGCGTTCGATTGGCGTGCAACTTCGAGAGCCTCACTCATCGTGACGCCGGAAATGTCCGCAAGTTTTTTCGCGTTCGGGAAGACGTTCGGGATAACCAAATCGTTCGCCCATTTGTCGACTTTGATAAACTGAACAACTTTGTCGAGCGTGCCTTCCTGATGTTGTTGCGTCTGGGAATGCATATCGGTTGTGCCGACAGCGACGAGCGGCGTGCGACCTTCGCAAACTTCGTTGCCTTCTTTGTCGAACTGTTTGCCGAGCGATTCCGCCAAAAGTTGAATGTACCACTCCGACAACGATTTGAGATAATCGCCGTAGGGCATCATGACTTCGATGTTGCGACCGTGTTTTTTGTACGCGGCAACTTTCAACGCGGCGTTGAGCATTGCGGGATTCTGCCAAATGTCGTCGTTCTGACAGGCTTTGTCCATGTCTTGCGCGCCCTGCAGGAATTTTTCAATGTCCATGCCGATAACAGCCGCCGTGGAAAGTCCGACTTCGCAGAAAACGGTAAAACGTCCGCCGACACCGTCGGGAACCGCGAAAGTTTCCCAGCCGTTTTCGACCGCGAGTTGTTTGAGCAAAGTTTTCTTTTCCATGTTCGGATCGGTGACGGCGACGACTTCGACTTCGATGTTCTCGTCTTTTTTCAGCGCGTCGAGAATCACCATAAAGTTGCTCATTGTGTCGAGCGTGCCGCCGCTTTTCGACATGCACATAAGCAAGACTTTGAACTTGTGCGCAATTTCCAATTCGGGAGCGTGGCTGTGTGCAACTTCGGGCGCGTCGTGTTTGTATTCGCCGCTGTGACTGTGTTCGTGCCCAAGTTCGTGGTGCATTGCGTGATGATGTGCCGCCGCCATAGCTTTGAGGTGATTGATAATGTCGCCCGTGCGACGCGGGTCAATGTTTTGACCGCTGAAATAAACTTTCGGCATACCGTTGCGTTTTTCTTTCGACCAAGTGTTCCAGAATTCGCCGCAGAAAATATCGAACAAAACTTTGTTGCCGAGGAACGAGCCGCCGATACCGAGCGAGACAACCGCATCGACATTGTTGCGAACGTGTTCGGTGAAGTCGTGCAGACGTTTGATTGACGCGGGCGAATTCAGATTGAGTTTGCCGTTTTCTTCGGTGATGTACGGCAGTTTCGAGAAGTAAACTTTTTCGGGTGCGCCGTCTTTGCTGAGATGAGCTTTAATGAAGCCCGATTCGCGCATGACTTTCATCGCTTCATGAGCTTTGGCAAGCGCGTCTTTGCATTCGTCGAGGTCGGCTTGAGTAACTTTGCCTTCGCCGAACAGATTATCATAATCGAACGAGAAACCGGATTTAAGAGTCAATGCCATTGAATAGATCTCCTTTCAAAGGGAGAAGCGGAAAGAGTGAAGGGAGAAGTTCAAAACACTTTTCCCTTTTCCCTTTTCCCTTGTCCCAAGTCCCTTGTCCCTAATTACACAACAGACGCGACGATTTCTTGAGCTTCTTTTTGGATTTGTGCAAGATGTTCCGCGCTGACGAAACTTTCCGCGTAAACTTTGCACATGTCTTCCGTGCCGCTGGGACGAGCCGCGAACCAACCTTTGTCGGTGACGACTTTCAAGCCGCCGATTGACGCGCCGTTACCGGGAGCTTTGGTGAACTTGCCGGTAATTTGTGCGCCTGCCAACGTGTCGGCTTTGAGATTTTCGGGAGCCAATTTGCCGAGAGCCGCTTTTTGATCGGGCGTTGCGGGCGTGTCTTTGCGTGCATAGTAGAACGTGCCGAATTTGTCGGTAAGTTCTTTGTGGTGTTCGGAAGGATTCTTGCCGGTCTTCGCGGTGATTTCGACGGCGAGCAAGTCCATGATGATGCCGTCTTTGTCCGTCGTCCAAACGCTTGCATCTTTGCACAGGAACGACGCACCCGCAGATTCTTCGCCGCCGAAGCCCATTGAACCGTCAAACAAACCGGGAACGAACCATTTAAAGCCGACGGGAACTTCGCAGAGTTTGCGACCGATGTCCGCCGCAACTTTGTCAATCAACGAACTGGACACCAAAGTTTTGCCGACCATTGCGTCTTTGCTCCAGCCTTCGCGGTGCGTGAACAGATATTTAATCGCGACTGCCAGATAATGATTCGGATTCATCAAACCTTGCGGCGTAACAATGCCGTGACGGTCGTAGTCGGTGTCGTTGCCGAAAGCAATATCGTATTGGTCTTTGAGCGCGATAAGATTTGCCATTGCGAACGGCGACGAGCAGTCCATACGAATTTTCCCGTCGTGGTCGGGCGGCATGAAACTGAACGTGTAATCGATGTTGGGATTGACGACGTTGATTGGTTTTTTGATACCGTAGACTTCGTTAATCAAATCCCAGTAGAAAATTCCGCTGCCGCCGAGCGGGTCTGCGCCGACGTTCAAGCCACTGTTGACAACGGCGTCCATGTCGATAACTCTGCCGAGAGCTTTGACGTAGGGCATCATGTAATCCATGAAGTGAACGTTGTCCATTTTAATCGCACGTTCAAAGGGAACGCGTTTGACGACTTTGTCGACACCCTGAGCGATAATTTCGTTGGCGCGATTCTGGATTGTCTTGGTTATGTCGGTGTCGGCAGGACCGCCGTTGGTCGGGTCGTACTTGATGCCGCCGTCGGTCGGCGGGTTGTGCGACGGAGTGATAACAATACCGTCAGCCTTTTTGTCGGCTTTCTTTTCGTAGTTGTGCTCAAGGATGATTCGGCTGACGACGGGCGTCGGAACGGGTTTGAAGTCTTCCTGCAGGATGATTTCAACGCCGTTTGCCGCAAGAACTTCGACGCAGGAACGCAACGCCGGTTCGCTCAACGCGTGAGTGTCCGCGCCAATGTACAACGGTCCTTGAATTTTTTGGGCGGTGCGGTATTCGTAGACCGACTGCGCGATTGCAAGGATATGTTGTTCGTTGAAGCTGTGGAGTTTTGAACTGCCTCTGTGTCCCGACGTGCCGAACGCGACGCCCTGAGTTTTGTTTTCCGGATCGGGTGTCAGCGTGTAGTAATCGCTAATCAGCGACGGCAGGTTGACGACTGTTTTTTTCTCCATGAAAAATCCCCCTTTGATAGAAAAAACTTTATCGCACGCTCAACGATTCGAGCGAATGTGAACTTACCATTTATTGCGGTCGGCTTTACGTTTAATTTTGGAACGCGCAAAATCCGAAATTTCGTCGGGTTCGCTGAGATAGACAACTTTTGCAATCGTCCGTTTTGGTTTTCCGTGATCTTTATCGCGTATATAGACTTCGACGAAATCGCCGACTTGAATATTTTGATTGTTGCCGATGAAATAATCGTAACATTTGTCATCATCTTTTCGGAATATGACCGACACGAATCTTTTAACTTTGGGCGACTCAACGACAGCTTTGTTTTCGCGGAGTTCGTCACGCAACTTTTCGACTAAATAGTCTTTAGCACGGAGTTCGTTACGCAAATCCTCGATTAAGCGGTCTTTGTCGCGAAGTTCCTGCCGCAGGTGTAAGATTTCATTTTTGTTCTTGTCCGTTAAGTATATGAAAAAACCGAGTGCACACAGCAACAACGTCAAAATTACTTCCAAAGCAATTTACCGATTAAGCGCGGATAATCGCAAGAAGTTCGTCGCGTTTGGCTTCCATCAACTTTTTGTCGCCGCGAGCCTCGACATTCAAGCGGATATAAGGTTCGGTCTGTGAGCCGCGCAGATTGAAACGCCAATCGTCAAAATCGACACACAAGCCGTCAACGTGATTGACTTTGCCTTTCGCGCCGTAAATTTCTTCGATACGCGCCATGATGTCTTTGACTTTGGAAACGTCGGCAAGTTTCGTATTTATCTCTCCGCTGACGGGATATTTCGCAATTCTGTCCGCCATGAGTTCGGAAAGTTTTTTATTGGAACGGCTCAAAAGTTCCAGCACGAGCAGCCACGGAATCATTCCGCTATCGCAGTAGCAAAAATCGCGGAAGTAATGATGAGCGGACATTTCGCCGCCGTAAATCGCATTTTCGGCACGCATCATTCCTTTAATGTAGACGTGACCGGAACGACACATAATCGGTTTGCCGCCGAGACTTTCGACAATATCAATCGTGTTCCAAATCGCACGCGGATCGTAGATAATTTTTTCGCCGCGATTTTTGTCACAGAAAGCCTCCGCCAACAATCCGACCATGTAATAACCTTCGATAAAGCCGCCGTTTTCGTCGAACAAAAAACATCTGTCAAAATCACCATCAAACGCAATGCCGCAATCTGCGCCGTTTTCGACGACAGCTTTTGAAGTTTCTGCGCGGGCATCTTGCAATAACGGATTCGGTACGCCGTTCGGGAAGAAACCGTTGGCGTTGTTGTGAACTTTGACAATCTCGAACGGCAAAAATTTTTCCAGTTCGTTGATAATCGGACCCGCCGAGCCGTTGCCGGTGTTGATGACGACTTTAAACGGCTTGAGACTGTCGCGGTCGACGTAAGACAACAGGCAATCGATATAATCGGGCAGAATGTCAATCCTGCGCACGGTGCCCGTTGCTTTGCGGAACGACCAATCGCGGCTTTCATCTTCGACGAGTTCTTTAATTTTGAGCAAACCGCTTTGCGGGGCAATGGGACGCACGCCCTTGCCGACAAATTTCATGCCGTTATATTCTTTCGGATTGTGTGACGCGGTAATCATGATGCCGCCGTCGAATTCGTTAAAGCCCGTCGCGAAATAAATCATTTCGGTACCGACTTGCCCAATGTCAAAAACGTCGCAATCCGCTTCGGTCAGCCCGCGAACAAGCGCGTCACAAAGCGTGGGACCGGAAAGTCGAATATCATGCCCGACGGCAACTTTTTTCGCGCCGAACAATTCGGGAAAAACTCTGCCGACGCGATAAGCCAGCTCCTGATTTATGCTTTCGGGATAAATCCCGCGAATGTCGTAGGCACCGAAGCCCGAAGTATTCACTGCCATTGTTTTGCCGCTCCTTGTCCGTGAATTTGTAATTCATATTCTATTCGGGCGAAAATTTTCCTGTCGAATAGGCAGAAAATTTTTAATGAAACTTTTATGAAGTTACGCACCAAAAAACAGCCGAGATTTTCTCGACTGCAAAAAAATTTTTTTGTCACTTGGTTATTTGATGTGCGGTACCGTCGGCGGTGACGTTGAAAGTTGTCGTCGAACCGAAATCTTTCAACACGGCAACAGATGTGCTCCCGACTTTGACGGTCAGTTCCGTGCCCGACTTGTTGAAAGTACCCGCAACATTGTCGCCGAGTCCGACAATTTCAAGCAGGTCATCATCGCCGAAACCGAAAATAACATCCTTGCCGTCGCCTTTTTCGTAGTGAAACGTGTCGGAGCCGTCGCCGCCCCAAAGCGAATCATTGCCTTTGCCGCCCGTGAGCGTGGTATCGTCGTCGCCCGCGTAAATTTTATTTGCTTTCGCGTTGCCCTTGATATTTGTGACGTTATCGGTTGCGGTGTAATTGCTGATTGACGAGCCGAGAGTCGCTGAAGTTTTATCCTCGTCGAAGAAAATTCCGCCGTCAAAAATTTTTGTGCCGTCATTGTCCGCGAAAGTGACTTGCGAAGAATCTTTGACGGTGATTTTATTCGTGCCGATTTTCATGACAGAATTGCTGCCGGAAATTGATACGTCCGAAACCGCGCCCGTGATTGAAATTAAATCGTCCGTTCCGAAATTGTAAAGTGTATCGTTGCCGCCCTTCGCCCAAACAAAAATATTTTCGTCGCCGAGATAAATTTTGTTCGCTTTGGAGTTGCCGGTTATCGTCGCGTTTGAAGTCAAGCCCGCGTCAATCGTGACGACTTTTGAATCAGCGGTGAAATCGGTTGTAAATGCGTTGACGGTAACCGCAGTGCCCGCCGTGTTGAAAATTCCGTCGTCCGTGAAAATATTCGCGGTTGTCTTGCCGCCCGACACGAGAGAAATTTTCTTGCCGACGCCGTTCGCAATCGTCACGGAACCTTCGGCAAGTTCAAGCGCAACATTTGAGCCCGTGACAGAAAATCTTTCGAGTGACGAACTCAACGAAATTTTATCGGAGCCCGTGCCGTAATCGGTGATGAAATCGTTGCCGCCCGCGCTTATGAAAGTGTCATTGCCCTTGCCGCCCGTCAAAGTCGCGCCCGTCGTGCTTGAAATAATTTTGTTCGCCTTTGAATTGCCCGTAACTTCAATGACGTTATCAGTTGCCGTGAAATTTTTTGTTGCAGATGCAAGCGTTGCCGAAGTTTTGTATTTGTCGAAGAAAATTCCGCCGTCAAAAATTTTTGTGCCGTCATTATCCGCGAAGGTGACTTGCGCCGAATCTTTGACGGTGATTTTATTGGAGCCGATTTTTAAGTAAGTGTTGCCGCTCTTGACTGAAGCGTCCGAAACCGCGCCCGTGATTGAAATTAAATCGTCCGTTCCGAAATTGTAAAGTGTATCGTTGCCGCCCTTCGCCCAAACGAAAATATTTTCGTCGCCGAGTGAAACTTTGTTCGCCTTCGAGTTGCCGGTTATCGTCGCGTCAGAAGTCAAGCCCGCGTCAATCGTGACGACTTTTGAATCAGCGGTGAAATCGGTTGTAAATGCGTTGACGGTGACCGCAGTGCCCGCCGAATTGAAAATGCCTTCCACCGAAAAGATTTTGGTCACGGAACCGACGACGGAAATTTTCTTGTCCGCCGCATCAGTCAAAGTCAACGAGCCGTTATCGAAATCGAAAACAAAATCGTCGCCGACAAAACCGAAACTCTTCGCCACCGCAGTCAACGAAACTTTGTCGGAGCCGTTGCCGTAATCGGTTATCGTGTCGTTGCCCGTGCCGTAAACGAAAACGTCCGCACCGTTGCCACCCGTCAAAATGTCGTCGCCCGAATTGCCGTCAAGCGTGTCTTTACCTGTGCCGCCGGTGATTGTGTTGTCAAGCGCGTTGCCTGTGATTTTTATGGCTTTCGTTCGCGTTGAAGCGTCGACAACTTCAACTGCTGAACCAATCATGACGGGTGACTTATCGACGTTCGTGACGGTCAACTTTGTATCTGCAGGTGTCGTGTCCGCAGGTGTCGTGTCTGCAGGCGTTGTATCCGCAGGTGTCGTATCTGCAGGTGTCGTGTCCGCAGGTGTTGTGTCCGCAGGCGTTGTATCGGCAGGTGTCGTGTCTGCAGGTGTTGTATCGGCAGGTGTCGTGTCCGCAGGCGTTGTGTCCGCAGGTGTCGTATCTGCAGGTGTCGTGTCCGCAGGTGTTGTGTCCGCAGGCGTCGTGTCGGAATTGTATGTGCCGAGTATGTTGAGAGTTGACAAACTTGCCGCGCCGACCAAAGAAATTTTCCCAGTGCCGACCGTCAAAATCACGTCATTGCCGCTCCTTGCCGAAGAATAACTGCTGCCCGAAATGCTTAGCGTGTCATCACCGTCGAAACCACTGACTGTGTCGTCGCCGTCTCCCGCGTTGTAGACAATCAAATTATTTCTTGCGTAGCCGGACAAGCTAATTGAATCATTGCCTCTACCGCCTGAAATCGTCATATTCCGACCGTAGCTGTAAATGGAATCGTTGCCGCCGCCGCCGTCAATGGAGACGTTTTCATTGCTGGCGTTATTGATTGAGTCGTTACCGTTGCCGCCGTCGATTGTAATTCTTGATGCTCGGTTATCGATTGTGTCATTGCCGTCGCCGCCATTGATTGTTACAAAAGGCGAGGCAACGTTCATGATTGAATCGTCGCCCGACCCTGCGTTGATTGTATTGTTTGAGGAATTATTCCAAATGGTATCACTACCCGAGCCGCCAAGGATTACGACATTATTGGAATCGGTGTTGTAGAGGCGATCGTTGCCGTCGCCACCGCTGATTGTTGAATTTGAGCCGTACCAATTTTCAATGGAATCGTTCCCGGAGCCGCCTTCTATTGAAGAGTTGTCGGCGTAGTAGCTGCGAATGTAATCGTCACCGTAGTCGCCATTGATTGTTACATTTGCATAACCTGTCCAACCGGAATTTGAAACATATCCGCCGTTGTAGATTGAGTCATTGCCGCCGAGAGCCAAAATTGTCGCGCCTTCAAGAGTGTTTCTGTAAATGTCGGTTCCTTCGGTGAGCTTGATGAGCAACGGATTATCTGCAGGTGTCGTGTCCGCAGGTGTCGTGTCCGCAGGCGTCGTATCTGCAGGTGTCGTATCTGCAGGTGTTGTGTCAGTGGGTGTTGTGTTTGGATTGTATGTTCCAACGATGTTTAATCTTGACAAACTTGCCGCGCCTACCAAAGAAATTTTTCCTGTGCTGACCGTCAAAATTACGTCGTTGCCGCTCTTGACCGAAGAATAACTGCTGCTACCGATTGAGAGCCTCGACGTATCCTTAAATCCTCTGATTGTGTCGTTGCCATCTCCCGCGTTGTAGACAATCAAATTATTTTCTGCGTAGCCGGACAAGCTAATTGAATCATTGCCACTACCGCCCGAAATCGTCATATGACGACCGTAGCTGTTAATAGAATCGTCGCCACCGCCGCCTTCAATCGTAACACCATAGTCACCGCTGTTGTAAACATAATCGTTGCCGTCGCCGCCGTTGATTGATACATTGACATATGTATTGACGATTGAATCATTGCTTTCTCCTGCACCGATTGTTACGAAAGACCTATTGTTGTAAATGGTATCCTTTCCGTTGCCGCCGTTGATTGTTATGTACGATTCTACATCCGAGTCTTTTCCAAAGTAATGGTTGGAAATGTAATCGTCGCCATTACCGCCATCTACTGTGCTTCGAAGGGCTTCGTTGTTGATAGAATCGTTACCATCGCCGCCGTCGATTATTACGTCATTAGCGTAATGGTTGGTGGTGATAGAATCATTGCCACTACCGCCCGAAATTGTCGTATGGTCACCAGAGCTGTAAATGGAATCGTTACCATCGCCGCCGTCAATGGAGACGTTTTCATTGCTGTCATTGTAGATTGAATCGTTGCCGTCGCCGCCGTCAATTGTCACAGAATCGCCATCGCCGCCGTTTCTGATAGTGTCGTCTCCCTCTCCTGCGTTGATTGTTACGTTGTCGCCCCATCTGTCATTGTAGAGGTAGTCATTGCCGTCGCCGCCGTTGATTGTCACCGAATCGCCGCTGTTGCCGATATAGTCATTGCCGTCGCCGCCGTCAATTGTCACCGAATCGCCGCTGTTGCCGATATAGTCATTGCCGTCGCCGCCGTCAATTGTCACAGAATCGCCATCGCCGCCGTTTCTGATGGTGTCGTCGCCCTCTCCTGCGTCGATTGTGCCCGAGGAACCGTCGTTGGAAATGCGGTCGTCACCGTCGCCAGCGTCGATTGAAACGTTCGTGGAAACTACATACTTGCCGGCAGAGGAATCCCAATACTTGTCATTGTAAATGGAATCGTTGCCGCCGCCACCGTGAATTGTCACGTTGTTGCCGTAGTTTATGATAGTATCGTCACCGTCGCCGCTGTTGATTAAAACGTTTGAGATGATAGTCGGCTGGTATGTATAACCATTGACGATAGAATCATCACCGACGCCGCCGTGAATTGTCGAGCCATCACCAGAATTGGATATTGTGTCGTCGCCGTCGTCGCCGTGAATTGTCGAGTCATCACCAGAATTGGAAATTGTGTCGTCACCGTCGTCGCCGTGAATTGTCGAGCCGTTGCCTCCGTTTTTTATTGAATCGTTGCCGAAACCGCCGCTTATGTCAACGAAGTTGCCCTTATTATCAATGGTGTCTTTGGCGTAACTGCCGACTATGGATGAGTTGTTGCCGTAGTTGCGAATCAAGTTGTTGCCGGCGGGCGCGTTTATTATCGTGTAGTCGAGAGCATTTTCGATGGTGTCGTCGCCCGCTTTGCCCGTGATGACGCCGGGATTGTCGGCGGTGTTTTGGGTCAACGGAATGTCAATCCATTTGGAAACGGCATCATAGAACGTGACAATGGGCACGCCGTTGCTGTCCCTTATGACGTACGAAAAATGGTTGCTTGTCCCGTAAAGTGGAACTTCTTGTGCGGAATAATTGCTTTCCTCAAGAAATACCGTGTCGGTGCTTTTGTAATCGACAATGAAAACATTTCTTGCATCTTGACCAATGTAAAACGTGTTGCTCACGCCGTTTTTGCGACCGGTACACCTGAGATCAATGTCGGAGCCGTAAACGGAAACCTTGTTGGAGCCGAGAGAACAATAGACCGTCGAGCCGTTGCCGGAGACTACGATTAAGTCATCGCCGTCGCCTGCGTAGATTTTCACTGAGTCGCCGCCACTTGAAATGTAATCGTTGCCGTCGTCCGCGTATATCGTAGCACTGTCGCCAAAGCTTCCGTTGGTAATGGAATCGTCACCGTAGCCGCCGACAATGTAGACATGTGTGCCGTGATTAACAATTTCGTCGTTGCCGTAGCCGCCGTCGATTGTCACGGTGTCACCAAAATTCCAAATCGTATCGTCGTCTGCTTCGCCGTAAATGCGGACTCTTTCGCCTTCGCCGCTGTTGACAAGAGAATCGTTGCCGCTACCGCCGTAAACGCGAGAATCGGAGCCGAAATTTCCAATGGAATCGTCGCCGTCATTGCCGTAGATCGTGTCGTTTTTTCCTCGCGAAAAAATTTTATCGCCTTCGTCGGTGCCGTTAATCCGCGTTGCGTCTTCGCTCAAAACGTTGTCGCCTTCAATGTCTATCGTCCGCACGATGCTGCTGTCGATTAACGAATCGGACAACTTTTCATACTTGCCGAGAGTTATCGCCAAAGAGTTGTACGCGTCGACGAAGTTTTTATAGCTGTTGAGGCTTTTGATCTTTTGAATTTCGCTGTCAGAAAGTACAACATTGTCGCCCGCGAGAATCTTTTCCGACATTAAGTCGGCGGCATATTTTTCGAGCGTTTTGTATTCGGAAGTCAAGTCGAGGATTTTGTCAGCACTCTTTGGGAGAAGCTCCTTTGTCAATTCTACAAGAGCGTCTGATGCTTTTTCGGGCACTTCAAGAGCCTTAACGATAAGCCCGTGAATTAAGGCAGAAGATTCTCCCTCAAACTCCATGCAATCCTTAATGAATTTGAAAAAATCCGCCCTGAACTGATAACCATCATGTCTGAGGGCATCAATCCATTTGTCAACAAGTGGTGATATATCCTCAATTATTCCCGCAAAAAACACGAATCGATAATCTAAAACCCAATCAGTCACAGTCCCAAGAAAATTCTTCAGAGCTTTTTCGGCACGTTCATTTTCGGCAAAATATAAATGGTATACCTTGCCGTCGTCTGCGCTGATTTTCACATACCCTGAAGTTTGACCAAAAGGACTGGAGATTTCGTATTCTTTTCCGCCGCTTTCAACGATGACAGACTTTTTGTCCAGAACATTCGCTACATATTTGCCGAATTCTTTTAATACTTTCCCCTCGGCATCTGTTACAGAAAGGTCAATCGGAGGAATGGTACTTTCATTGAGTTTTTTTATAAGCCCGTTATAAAGGACAGTGTAAACTTCGTTCGGCAGGCTTTGGTCGCTGAAAAGTTTTTTGAACTCAGCAATGCGTGCAGCTTCCGTCTTTTTCGCTTCTTCGGCTGCTTTTTTTTTGGCAGAGATCTCCGCTGTCATTTGCGCTTTGGCTTGCGCGTCGACGCGACTTTCCAGCGTCGAAAGGCGTTCATTGATCGCGCTGATAAATGACGCTTTGTCAAAAACTTGCTTTACTTCCATAAAACCACTCCCTTTGTCAACGCAAAATGTCGCCACCGTCCGAAATACAACGGATTAAGCACATTAAAGCAATTTTATGAATCGAAATTCAACACGCGTCCAAAATTTTCTGAGCGGGCACGAATAAAATCTTTCGCCGACTCATGCACGACAACTTGATTGATAAAGTCCGTCAAATACTCGTCGAAAATACCTTCGCGGTCGCAAAGCTTAATCAGTCGCGAAAAATTTTCGTCAACGTCGATGTCATATTCGATTCGGTGAAGCAGGCGTGACAGTTCGGCGCGTGTCGATTCGGTGAAAAGTTCTTTCAGCGCGGCAACTTCGGCGGTGCATTTGCGGGCTTTGACTAACCAAAAATTTTCGTCGGGCAGGAAACGAATTTCTTTGTAAATCGCGTCGTCAAGAAGTTTCACAATCCGCGCTTTCGTCCACGTCGGTTCCGCGAATTTCGTCAGCAACGCGCCCGAATCCGTCAGCAAGTGATTCAACGCCAAAAGTGTCGGGTACAATGTTTCGCCCGCCGATAAAATTTCTTGCGCAAGTATGAGTTCAAAAATTTTCGGGGCGGTCGGTAATTCTCCGTGCAAATAATTTCCGACAAGCAAATCTGCGCGGACATCGTTGCAAATTTTTTCGAGTTCGTGCGTGCGTTTCGTCGTCATGAAGGCAATTTGCGCTGCGGGCAAAAGTTTTCGCAACTCGTCCAAAAGTTCGGGCGAATCAATCACCAAAACATTTACCGATAAAAAATTCGGCGGGACAAATTTCAAAAGTCCGTGTCGTTCAATGTCGGTGAACATTTCAGTAACCCCAGCTGAAGACGAATTCAAGCGGAATTTTCAGCCCGTCGACGATTGACACGGGAATTTCTGTTTTGACGGTAGCTCGCTCCTCGTCGTCAAGCAACGCCAAATCTTTTTCGTCGAACAAAATGTATTCGTCACCGAAAAAATATTTTCCGTCACTCAAAAGAAAGACATCGACGCTTTTTGCCCACGGGTCGACAATCCAATATTCGCGCACGCCGTTGGTTTCGTAAATATCTTTCTTGACGGTAAGATCTTTTCGACGCGTAGATTTCGACAGCACTTCGACAACCATATCGGGCACGCCGTAAATGTTGCCGCGCCAATCCAAAATTTTTTCATTCGGCTTGAGGACGACGGTCAAATCCGGCTTAAAAAGAGTGCCGTCCGGAAAATGAACGTCGGTATTTTCGCCGAAAACGTAGCCGCTTTTGTGTGTCAAAAAATAATTCGCAAAGACAAGCTGAAGTCGTCCGATAATGCTGCCGTGTGTGATATTTGCCGCAGGTGCCAAAATTTTTTCGCCTCCAATGATTTCGTAGGACGGGTAAAGCAGTCGTTCGTTGATAATTTCGGTCGCCATTTAAATCACTCCTGTATAGGGACAAGGGAAAAATTTTTAATTCCTAATTCCTAATTCCTAATTCCTAATTCCTAATTCCTAATTCCTAATTCCTAATTGCTTTACTCGTGCCACTCGAATTCAATATCGCCGATATGAACGGTCGTGCCTTCTTTGATGCCGCGAGCTTTAAGCAACGAATCAAGATTTTTCATGCGCCAAATGAATTGGAAACGGCGTAACCCTTCGTCGTCGTCAAAGTTCGTCATTGCGACGATTTTTTCAAGATTTTTGTTGCGCACGATGAATTCCGCCGCGTCGTTGCGTTCGATAATGACGGGGTCATCTTCCTTGTCGACGTTGAAAATTTTCACGGCGTCAACCTGCGCGGGTTCGTCGATTTTTTCTGCGGCAATTTCGTCAAGCCGTTGCCCGACAAAATTTATAAGCGCGTCAAGATTTTCATGCGTCGCGGCACTCACGGCGAAAAATTTCAAGCCTTCACGTTCGGCAAGTTTTTCAAGTTCGGCAAGATTTTCTTTCGACTGCGGCAAGTCCGTTTTGTTCGCGACGAGAATTTGAGGACGTTTGGAAAGTTTTTCGCTGTAACGTTTCAACTCCGTGTTGATTTTGGCAAAATCGTCAAGCGGATTTCGTCCGTCGACGGCCGCCGCGTCAACAATGTGCAAAATTAATTTCGTGCGTTCAATGTGTCGCAAAAATTCATGACCAAGCCCGACACCGTCCGCCGCGCCTTCGATTAAGCCGGGAATGTCCGCCATAACAAAACTTTTTTCGTAGCCGAGACTGACGACTCCCAACACGGGCGTCAACGTCGTGAAATGATAATCGGCAATTTCGGGACGCGCGGAACTGACTGCGGCTATCAAACTCGATTTGCCGACGCTGGGATAACCGACAAGTCCGACATCCGCCAAAAGTTTCAGCTCAAGCAAAAGTTCGCGACTTTCGCCCGGTTCGCCGAATTCCGCAAAAGTCGGAGCACGTCTCGACGCCGATTTAAATTTCGCATTGCCGCGACCGCCGCGACCGCCTTTCGCAACGACGGCACGTTGACCGATTTCAGTCAAGTCCGCCAAAATTTCGCCCGTCGACGCATCTTTGACGAGCGTGCCTTGCGGAACTTTGATAATGCAGTCATCCGCACCGCGACCGAATTGTTTTTTTCTGTCGCCCGCGTCCCCGTTTTCGGCGGTGAACTTGCGATTGTAACGGAAATTTAAAAGCGTGTTGATATTTTCGTCGACGACCAAAACGACATCGCCGCCCTTGCCGCCGTCGCCGCCGTCGGGGCCGCCTTTCGGTACAAATTTTTCTCTGCGGAAAGAACTTTTGCCCGCACCGCCGTCGCCGGCTCGCACGCTGATTTTACTTTTGTCAATGAATTGCATTTGGCTTCAACCTCCGAAAAAATTATGCCCGAAAAAATTTTTACTGTCAATCAAACGGAACGGCAACTGTTGCGTCACTTTTAAAGCCGACGCGAAAAAAAATTTTGCCGGCAATCAAACGGCGCGTTGACAGCGTGGCGAAAAGATTTTAAAATTCTTTTGACACATCAGGGATTTTTGTCGAATCTAGGCAGTTCAGGGAGGAATTTTTATGTCGATGAAGGTGAAAAATAATCTCGGCGCAATCCGCACGCTGAACACGCTCGGCAAAAATGCCGGTGCCGTTCAGAAAAACTTGCGCAAAGTTTCCACGGGCGAAAAAATCAATTCGGCGGCGGACGACGCCTCGGCTTACAGCATTTCCGAACGAATGCGCGAAAAAATTCGTTCACTCGACCAAGCGAATCAAAACACGCAAAACGATATGGCAATGATGCGAACCGCCGAAGGTGCCGTAGCCAATATCGTCGACACGTTGCGCACGCTCAAGCAAAAGGCGATTGACTCGGCGAACGATTCAAATACCGACGAAGACCGCCGAATCATGCAAAAGGAAGTTGACCAATTTATCGACCAGATTGACGACAACGCGCTTGTCACCTTCAACGGAAAATTCCTCGTCAACGGCAACATGAGCAGCAGCGTTCGGACACGCACGGTTTTGGTTTGCGAAGGCGTAAGCTGGTCTGGTGGTACCGCAGGACATGATTTGGCGGCTATAATGAGCAGTCCCATGACGGGACTCAGGTATCCCTTTATAGACGAGCAGAAGCCGGCAGCAAAGCTCGGCATTGAGGAAACCGACATTATCAAAATTTCTCACGTCATCAACGGCGAAACTTACACCCGAACCGAAACTATCGGTCAGCAGTCTTTGGGAGCATTTCTTGTGGGGAGAATAGGCAACGACTTTGGACGAGATTACTCTTACGGGAAAGGCGTTGATATTATTCTCCCTTGGATTGGATCCGCAGTTTCAATCGCGCACGCGTTTGTTGAAAGACCGCCTATTGGAATGATTTCTTCGGGTAACCTAGATTATTTTTCTGCGGGTGCTGTCAGCATCACTGATGAGGACGGCTATACGAATTATTATCTTGTTGACAACACGAACACACCGCTTGTGGTAAGCAATAAGCACATTGTTCCGTCGCTATAACTTCCGGTTACGATTATAATAACGTCGACCCCGATACGGGCGTTGCCGAAATAAAACACGGACTCACCGCCATAAACATTACGGTCATGGATTCGGGCGGCAATATCAAAAAAGACGTTACCAACGCGCTCAAGTTCAAATGTTTGCAACTCGGACAAAAAGCCTCGAAAGGCGGTGACGGTTCAAACGGAGCGACGGGCGGTGCCGCAATCTTTCACGTCGGCGCGGGAGCCAATCAATCAATGGCAGTCGGACTTCGCGATATGCGTGCTTCGGCTCTCGGACTCAAAAACGCAAGCGGCACAAATCGAATCAGCATTTCGACACGCGACGACGCCCTTGTTGCTATCAGTGCTTTCGACAACGCGATAAATGCCGCACTCGACTAAATAACTTCAATCGGCGCAATGGAAGCCCGACTCGAATACACGGCGTCGAATCTCACCACGTCGACCGAAAATGTTCAGGCGTCCGAATCAACGATACGCGATGCGGATATGGCTCGCGAAATGACAAATTACACGAAAGACAACGTTTTACTTCAGTCGGCTCAAACAATGTTGGCACAGGCGAATCAAGACGCGTCATCCGTACTCGGTTTGCTGTCATAAAAATTTTGCGCAAAAGGAGATGTTTACCTTGAGAGATTTACCGCGTTTCATCAAATTGGGCGAAGACCGAATCAACGTCGACGAAATTGTTTCTTACGGCATCAAATACAGCGACGACAATGACGACGACGAATCCGAAGGCGACACCGACGACGAGGACGAACGTTGCCTGTACGTCGAGACAAAGACAAGCGAATTCGATTTCGAGTATTGGGAAAACAATATTGATTTCGACATTGACAGAATGCTTATCGAGCTTGACGCATTGTTTTTGGTTGCCGCGCACCGCAGGTGAAGGAATTAGGAATTAGGAATTAATTCGCGTAATCATTCCACATTCCAAATTCCACATTCCACATTCCTAATTGCAGTTCTTGCGGGCGTCAACATAAAAAATCTCAACAGTTTTTCAAGGAGGTAATTTTTAAATGTCGGTACTTGACGAAATGCTTCAGGTAAATGAAAAGTTCTGCGCCAATCCGCCGGTTGACTACACGAACGAAGATCATCACGCAAGCAAGTTGCCGAAAAAACATTTGGCAATCGTCACGTGCATGGACACGCGGCTTGTCAACTTTTTGGAACCCGCACTCGGACTCACTCGCGGCGACGTGAAAATCATCAAACAGGCGGGCAACGTCTTGACGGGCGTTTTCGACGCGACAGTCAGAAGTTTGCTCGTTTGCATTTACGAACTCGGCGTGCAAGAAATTGCCGTTATCGGTCACCACGAATGCGGCATGGCGAAAACAACTTCCGAAAGCTTGACGAAGGCAATGATTTCACGCGGCGTGTCGCCCGACGCAATCAAGATGGTTGAAAAAGAACTCGTCGAGTGGGCAGACAGTTTCCAACACCCCGAAGAAAACGTCAAGGAAGTCGTCAAACAGCTCCGCGAAAATCCGCTTATCCCCAAAGATGTCAAAGTTCACGGCTTGATGTTCCACCCCAGAAGCGGCAAATTGGAGTTGCTTGACCGCGAGTAAACTTCGTAAGGTCGAGTGAACGACGACAACGCCGGACAGAACAACCGAATCAATTTTGTTCGCCGGCAAAAAATTCGCAGATCAAGGAGGACAACTCAAGGAGGAATAACAAATGTCAATGGCTATAAGGAACAACATGAACGCGCTACGAAGTTACAACGTCATGAACGCCAACCATACCAGAGCGCAAAAAGACTTCATGAAAGTTGCAACCGGTGAAAAAATCAACAGCGCGCAGGACGATTCTGCGGCATACTCCATCACCGAGAGAATGCGCAACCGAATTCGTTCACTCGAACAGGCACACCGCAACACCCAAAACGGTCACAGCATGGTTCTTACGGCAAGTCAGGCCGTCGACACAATCACCGAGACGCTCCGTTCCCTCAAGGAAAAAGCCATCAATGCCGCCAACGATTCAAATACCGACGAAGACCGCAAGACGTTGCAAAAAGAAGTTAATCAACTGATTGATCAAGTCGACGACAACGCCCTTGTCACGTTCAACGGCAAATATTTGATTGACAACACCAAAAATCACGCGGCAACGGCAACGAAAACGATTTTGCTCAATCAAGCACTCGACACGGGTACTTCAGTCGGTGACATTCTTTCCGATTTGAAAAACCGTGCGGGCGATTCGCTCGGCATAACAAGCGACGACAAATATCAAGTTTCGTGGGTTGTCAACGGCAAAACTTCCACAACCACGGGCGACGCTGACGGCACCACTCTGAAAGCTTTATTGGAGACGCCCGGCACCGTCACCGCGGCAGATGTTGCGGCAGACGCAACGGCGGGTACCGACAAATACAATCTCGACGTGTACACGCCCGACAAAACCGAAGGTATAACGATCACGGCGAACGACAGCGGCGTCAAAGACCAACTTGCCGGTTTCACTGTGAGCATAACCGATAAGGCCGGCAACATACGCACTTCCGCCAACGCGGCTTTGAATCAGTTTAACGAAATTGTGCGCGGCGAAAATCAAACGGCAGACAATTCGCTGAACTTCCAAGTCGGCGCAGAAGCGAACGTCGCAACGCGAATCAGTTTAACGGATATGCGTGCCTCCGCGTTGGGCTTGAAAGGTTCCGACAACTATTTAAGCGTGGCAACCAAAGACGACGCCAACGCCGCAATCAGCGTTATCGACAACGCGATAAAAAAAGTTGCCGATCAACAGGCGTCACTCGGCGCGCTCATTTCGCGATTGGACTACACCGCAGAAAATTTGACGACATCTTTCACCAACGACAAATCATCCGAATCGGGCATGAGAGATTCCGATATGGCTCGCGAAATGACCAACTACACGCGGGACAATCTGCTGGCTCAAACGTCGCAGGCAATGCTTGCTCAGGCAGTTCAAGAACCCGAAAACGTTTTGGCTCTGCTCAGGTGATTCACAAATTGAAATTTTTACGGCGTCGACAAGAAAGTCGGCGTCTTTTTTGTTGACGTGAAAAGATTTCGTCGCTAAAATATTTATCAACAACAACGGGACGTTTTTTCAAGGAGGAATTTTTATGTCGATGAAGGTGAAAAATAATCTCGGCGCAATTCGCACGCTAAACACTCTCGGCAAAAATGCCGGTGCCGTTCAGAAAAACTTGCGCAAAGTTGCCACGGGCGAAAAAATCAATTCGGCGGCGGACAACGCGTCGGCTTACAGCATTTCCGAACGAATGCGCGAAAAAATTCGTTCGCTCGACCAAGCGAATCAAAACACGCAAAACGATATGGCGATGATGCGTACCGCCGAAGGAGCCGTAGCCAACATCGTCGACACGTTGCGTACGCTCAAGCAAAAAGCGATTGATTCGGCGAACGATTCAAATACCGACGAAGACCGCCGAATCATGCAAAAGGAAGTTGACCAATTCATCGACCAGATTGACGACAACGCCCTTGTCACGTTCAACGGAAAACAGCTCGTCAACGGCAGGATGAGCAGTGCGAACGTCTTCACGAGAAGCGTCTTTTTCAATCCCTATCTGCACAACGACCAAATAATCAGCGAATTTTCTAGCCCACGTCCTCATGCATGGGAGGCCGTATACATGAACGACAAGCCGACGTGGATGACAGGCGAATCCATCGGAATTGAAAAAGGCGATCTGTTCAAATCAACTTTTGTCATGGGTGGCAAAACTATTATTATGACGGGTTGCGTAGATAATTATTCTCTGTTGGCTCTTCTCGGCGGTGCCGGATACCTTTCCACCGGTTCAAATCATGTTATTTATATTAATGGCACAAGCGCGGGAGGTGGTTTGATGCCTGCTGGAGTTTACGGGACAGACAAATACGCCGACACATTCTTCAGCTTTCCTCACGGCGCAGTACTTGGCGGTTCTACTATGCACGGCGGCAGAGGAGCAATCGAATACGACGGCGGTGTCAACGACCCGTCGGGGCATTTGCTTTACTCACCCGGTAAAATGTCCGGCATTGCGATTACTTCAGAAAGCGAAAGATTTGACGAGCAACTTACCGGCGTCAGTTACATAATAATGGATTCGAGCGGCAACATAAAAGAACAACCAACCAGAGTTTTGAATCAGTTCACGATTATTCAGTACGCGCAAAACGGTCCTTTGCCTTACGATGTCAAAAACGGTCTTGCCGCCCCGAAATCAACTGCCATGAGTTTTCATGTCGGCGCGGGAGCAAATCAATCGATGGCAGTCGGACTTCGCGACATGCGTTCGGTGGCTCTCGGCATAAAAAATACGGACGGGACGAAACTGAGCATTTCGACACGCGATGCCGCTCTTGCCGCTATTCCTGCTTTCGACAACGCGATAAATTCCGCACTCGACCAGATGACTTCAATCGGCGCAATGGAAGCCCGCCTCGAATACACGGCGGCGAATCTCACCACGTCGACCGAAAATGTTCAATCGTCCGAATCAACGATACGCGATGCGGATATGGCTCGCGAAATGACAAATTACACCAAAGACAACGTTTTACTTCAGGCGGCTCAAGCGATGTTGGCACAAGCGAATCAAGACACGTCGTCCGTACTCGGTTTGCTGTCATGAAAATTTTGCGCTCAAATAAAACTTTCGGGCGTCGACAAATGTCGGCGTCTTTTTTGATTGACGCGAAAAATTTTTGTCGCTACAATCGTCGTGAAAAATTTTTGGCAAGGAAGTCTTGACGTGAATATTTTTTTATTGCTGACGATTGCGCTGGCAATAATTATCGTGCTGTTGCGGTTCAAAATTCCAATCGGCGCGTGCATGTTGGCGAGCGGAATTTTTATTTGGGCGTTGCGTTCAGCAAGCCCGCTTGCTTTGTTGCAGGCATTTTACGAAACGTTCAGTCTGCCGCGAACTTACGACATAATTTTTGCGCTGTATTTCGTCATGTGTTTGGAAATCGAATTGCGATTGAGCGGCGCGCTCACCGACATGGTCAAAGCCCTGCGACGAAATTTTTCTGACGTGAAAATTTTATTGGCGGCAATGCCCGCGTTTTTGGGATTGTTGCCGTCGGTCGGCGGAGCAAGATTTTCCGCGCCGATTGTCGAGGAATTGAGCACGAAAATAAATTTGTCGCCCGAACACAAAGCCGCAATAAATTTTTGGTTCCGTCACCTGTTCGAGTTTTCAAGCCCGATAATCCCCGGCATGATTATGGCTTGCTCAATCGCGGGCGTGACATTCGGCGCGTTTATCAGTCATCTTTGCTGGGTGACGATTTTGGCGTTCGCAGTCGGTTGGCTGATTTTGATTCGCCCGATAAAAATTCCGCACGAGCAAAAAATTTCCGAGACGGCGGCTGAAATTCGTCACGAACGCAACGGATTATTGCTTGCACTTTTGCCGGTGATTGCGGTATTCGCGGTCGTCGTTTTTGGCGGGCTTAACGCGTCGACGGCAACGGGATTAATCGTCGTCGGACTTGTATTTGTGCTTGCGCTTGTGAAACGTCCCGTCGGTGTGCGAGAAATTTTTTTCGGCGCGTTCGATTGGAAAATGTCGCTGAACATTTGTTGCATTTTATATTTCATTCAGCTGCTGAGCGTGACGGACGTGCTCAACGAAATTGTCGCGGCGTTTCAAGCGTCGCCGTTGCCAATCCCCGTGATAATCGCTTGCGTGTCGCTGATAATCGGAATTTTGACGGGCATGAGTCAAGGACACGTCGCGATTGTAATGCCGATAGTCGCGGCAATGGGCACGGGCGATTTAAATCTTGCGGGCGTGGCGATGGCGTTCGGCGTCGCGGGACAAATGCTGACCCCGACACACGTTTGTTTAATCGTGACGATTGATTATTTCAAAGCGGACTTGCTCAAGACGTTAAAGCCCGTGTTGTTGTGCGAAATTTTAATCCTGACAATATTCAGCGCGTACACGTGGCTGACGTGGTAAAAAATTTTTTTCGGTGTCTGCGCTTGAAGGGCGAATTCGTTGCCCAAACTGTTTGGTTACTTTTTAAAAGTAACTTGCTGTGCGAAATTTTAATCCTGACAATATTCAGCGCGTACACGTGTCTGACGTGGTAAATAAATCCGTTACAAATTACGGGGATTGTTTCTTCGATTCGGCTTTTTAGATGTTACTTTCTTTGCTTGCGCGAATGTACAATCCAAGTGCAACAGATGAAAAACTCACGGTATCCTGCTAAAATGTTTGTAATTCAAAAAGGCAGGAAATACCATGAGTTACAAACATCTTAGCATAG
>JAFUYE010000134.1 GCA_017470715.1 Selenomonadaceae bacterium | reverse complement strand
TGCACTTCGACGACGTGAAAAAATTAATCGACGTGATTCAGCGGCTGGTTGAGCGCGGCGACACGGTGATTATCATTGAACACAATCTCGACGTGATTAAATGCGCCGATTACATTATCGACCTCGGACCCGACGGCGGCGACAAGGGCGGCGAAATTGTTGCTTGCGGCACGCCCGAAGAAATTGCCCGCGTCGAAATTTCTTACACCGGACAAGCGTTGAAAAAGCAATTAGTAATTCGCAATGCGTAATGCGAAATACAGAGGCCGTCATGGATGACGGCCTCTGCCGCGGCATTTGCGTGATGCAAATATCGCGGCCAAAATTGGTAACTCACACGTCGGACTTTACGATAACGCACTGCCTCGCCCGCCGCGCAGGCGTGTCGTTTCTTTTTGCTACTTTTTCTTTGGACAAGCAAAGAAAAAGTAGATCAAAAACTCAAACTTGAAATTGAACTCAATCGAAGCAACGAACGCAAAAAAAATTACCCCGCCACAATCGACGGGGATTTTTTTTGCGGAAATGTCATTTGCCGAGTAAGCCAAGCAACGTGTCTTTCGTGACTTCGGCAGGATCAAGATTAATATCGCAATCGTCAGATGTCACGTCGTCCAAAACGGCACCGGCTTGCACCAAAATATCATTCAAACTCAAGCGCGATTCAAATGTTGCGCTCATGGCGGAAATAAATTTTTCGGTCAAGTCATTGCTTGCGGCAACGATTCTTTTGCCCGTCGCGCCCGAACAGAAATAAAATTTTTTCGCACCGCCGGCGTCCGAAGTCAGAAAGCCCAAGAACATTTCGCCCGAAGAAATTTCGTTGGGCACGCAAAAAGCAATTTCATGCGAGTCAATCAAATATTTTCGGTCAATGCGTCCTTGATTCACGTCAGCCAAAATCAGCTTGAACGGCACGGGCTCATTGCCGGTCTCCCAGAAATTGTAGTAATTCAAATTAACCATAAGCATTTCTTCGGTGAGCGATTCACCGATAAAAAATGCTTCAGTCGCGCCGCCCTTGTCAACGGGAGCGTCCGTCATATCGCCCGAAAAAATTATCTTGCGCTCCTTGGTGTTGATAAAATTTTTTTCGCCGAAATCGTTATCCCAGCCGATATCGATTGTCGCGGAATTCAAATGCAAATCCAAATCGACGCGCACTTCATAACCGTCGTCGACGAGATTAAACCAGTGCACGCCCGCGACGACCGAATTGCTTGCGAAGGTGTACGCCGAGCCGTAAGGGATATTGCCGACGAATTTTTTTTCGCTGACGGGCACGGCGTAGTTAAAACGTTCGGGAATGTAAATTTTTTTGCCTTCGACGTTGGGGCGAACATCTTCGACAATCGAATCGACAATCGCGCCGAGAATTTTTTTTGCGTCGAATTTCAAGCCGCCCGAAAAATCGTCCGCGAAAGCCTTTCCGTTGCGAATGTTGTAAACGATACTTTCGGGCGCCTTCATGCGATAGAGTACGGCATTGGCGAGCGAAATTTTTTTGTAGGGCGTGACGTTGGAAAGTTCGCGTTTAAGTTCGTCAAGGTCGACGCTTGCGGCGGATGTCAAATGCTCCAAAAATTTTGGCGTCAAAGGTTTGTGATGACGGTCGGCAAGTTTGCGCATTTTGTTTATCGTGGAACGCATGTAATCGGAATGTTGCTTGAGCGCGAGCCACAACGGTTTGAACCTGTGAAAAATGCTTGCGAGTTTGCCGAGCCCGTTTGCCGCGATATATTTTTTAAAGTCGCCGTCGAAGTCGGCAGCGGAATTTTTCAACGCGGTTATGGTTTTTTCGTCCTTTATCAGCAGCATTGAGCCGGCAGCGCGATAAATCACGTAACGCAAAAATTGCACGGGGTCTGCGGGCAAAATTTTCAGCAAGTCGCAAAGTCTTACCGCGAATTCTTTATTCGGAACTTCGTCGACGTTGAGTTTGATGTTTAGAAATTTCACGACGACGGCGAGATTTTCAATCGTCTTTTCGGAAAGAGCAGCACCCGATTGAATCATCTTGATGACGCGATTTTGAATCTCGTCGTTGTCGATTGCGTCAATGACGGTAACTTTCACGGGCTTGGCGTCGGCGGGCAATTCCAACGCGTCATTGGGAATGTAAACGGTTTCCCTGTCGAAAATGCCCAAATTTTCCGCGCCGTATGTTGAAAAGTAGTGCAGGAGTTTGTTGAGCAAAATTTTCTGCGGCGTACTGTCGGCGACCGTTTGAAAAGATTTGTAAAATCCCCGATTCAGTTCAAAAATGTCGTAGCCGAATTCGTCTTTAATGATGCGGAAAATTTTTTTGTCGGCAACGCACGGGCAAACGCGAAAAGCTTTGTCCGTGACGAAAAAACCATTGGCAAGATTTTTGTCGTTGTCCAAAGCACGCGGCGGAAAATTTTCGTTTTCAAGATGCGGAACGGCTTTGAACAAATTCAGCGTGGCGCGAACAAATTCCAAAACATCGGTTTTCATATGGCAAACCTCCTAAATCAAACAAGGGCAGTCAAGCGACCGCCCTTGCTCGTCGGCGGGAAGTAGAAAGGTGCCCGAAGGCTTTGCAGAAAAACAGGAACTTCCTTTGCCGAAATTTTATTCTCATGAATTTTTATCTTGATGACGAAATGCAAGATAACACGTCCGAAAATTTTTGTCAATGTGCCGCCAAACAAAAACCCCCGCAACTTTGCGAGGATCTTTGTTTATGTCAAGCTCAAAAAATTTTACGCAAGCACACGAGCAAGACGCATGTATTCGGGATTGAGTTGTTTTTTGTTATTAACGGCGTCATGCAGGTTAATCGAAACGACATGCCCGCGATTGAAGCCGAAAACAATATCCGACAAGCCCGAAATGAGCGCAAGTGCCGCATGTTCGCCGAGACGACTTGCATTGACACGGTCGATAACTGTCGGTGAGCCGCCGCGTTGAATATGACCGAGTTTTGAAACGCGAGTGTCAAGACCTGTCTTTTCGGCGATAATCTTGCCGATTTCGTGACCTTTGCCGGCACCTTCCGCAACGACGACGAGGATATAACGTTTGCCCGCGTCGTAAGCCGCTTTCATGTCGTCGCATATTTCTTCAATGTCGTATTCTTCTTCGGGAACAAGAATATATTCCGCGCCGCCGGAAATGCCCGAAACCATTGCGAGCCAACCGGAATTGCGTCCCATGACTTCCAAAACGATTGTTCTGCGGTGAGCCGAAGCCGTGTCGCGAAGTTTATTAATCGCGTCGATAATCGTGTTCGCCGCCGTGTCGCAACCGATTGTATATTCGGAGCCCCAAACGTCGTTGTCAATCGTGCCGGGCAAACCGACAATCGGAATTCCCGTTTCTTGGCTCAAAGTCGACGCGCCGCGAAGTGAACCGTCACCGCCGACGACAACCAAACCTTGAATGCCGCGATCAACCAAATTTTTATAGCCGAGAGCGCGACCTTCGGGCGTCTGGAAGCGTTTGCAACGAGCCGTGCCCAAAAATGTGCCGCCGCGTTGAATAATGTCGCTAACGTCCTTGGATTGCATCTCGAACATTTCTTCGTCAAGCATACCGTGATAGCCGCCGCGAATACCCCAAACTCTAACGCCGTGATGAAGTGCCGTGCGTGTGACGGCGCGAACTGCCGCGTTCATGCCGGGGCTGTCGCCGCCCGATGTCATTACTGCGATACTTTTCAGCATATCGAATCCCCCTCCAAAAGCCCATTGCCTCGACGTTAAACGCCGAAAAATTTTCGCGAACATAATAGCATAAATTTTCCGAATTGCAAATATCACACCCGCCGCCCGAAAAAATTTTTCGCCCGTTGCTACGCGCAGGTAAATTTGATATTATTTCAGCGGTAACGTTGCATCCGATAAAAAATTTCTGTCGGTTGCGTCACACAAGTTTTAAAATTTTTTATGCGGAGGTCTGCTCAATGAAACACGGCGCAATTTTCGATATGGACGGCACACTTTTTGACACGGAAAAACTTTATCGGCAAGCGTGGCTTGACGTTGCTCCCGAATTCGGCGTTGAACCGAATTACGATTTGCCGATTGCCGTTTGCGGTACGAACATGCGCGAAGAATCCGTGGAGGTTGTCCAAAAATTTTATCCGAACGTCGACGCGGCGGCTTACGTTGCCCGCGTGCTTGAGTTGGTCGAAGCTTGTCGCGAAAAAGGTTTGGATTTGATGACCGGCGTCGAAGAAATTTTGAACTTTTTCCGTGACGCGGGTGTTAAAATGGCTGTGGCAAGTTCCGCACCGGTCGCGTTAATCGAAGATAATTTGTTGCGAAAAAATCTGCGCGGATATTTTGATGTTCTCGTCGGCAGTGATTTGGTTGCACACGGCAAACCCGCGCCCGATATTTTTTTGCTTGCGGCGAAGAAATTAAATCTTGCGCCTGAAGACTGCTACATTTTCGAGGACAGCTTTAACGGAATTCGTGCGGCACACGCGGCGGGCGGCACGGCGATTATGATTCCCGACACAATGCAACCGACGGACGAAATTAAAAATTTGTGCACGGGAATTTTCGCGAACTTAAATCAAGCTGTCGAGGCTCTCAAACGCGAAGAAATTTAAGGAGTTCACATTATGAAAGTTGCAATTATCATGGGCAGTGACAGTGATTGGCCGATCATGAAATCGGCTGTCGACACGCTGAAAAGTTTCGACGTTGAAATTTCCGTAACGGTCGCTTCGGCTCACCGCACACCGCAGAAAGTTCATGACTTCGTTACAAATTCCGACGCGCAGATTTTTATTGCGGCGGCAGGCATGGCGGCTCATCTTGCGGGCGTCGTGGCAAGTTTGACGACAAAACCCGTTATCGGCGTCCCGATGAATTCCGAACCGTTCAAAGGTCTCGACGCGTTGTTGAGCACGGTACAAATGCCCGGCGGCGTTCCCGTGGCGACAATGGCTGTCAACGGCGCGAAAAATGCCGCGATATTTGCCGTAGAAATTCTTGCGTTGGCGAACGACGAACTTGCCGAAAAGTTGACGATGTATCGTCACAAGCTGACTACGGAAATCGCGCTCAAGGAACAAAAGATACAACAGAGTTTGCACGAGTAATTGAGCTTTGAGCTTTGAGCTTTAAGCTTTAAGGTTTCAAACATTACGAATTTCGCATTACGCATTGATTTTAAGGAGGCGTCTTTATGAACACCAGAACACACGAAATTATTTTGGAGTACGTCAACACTTTGATGCACAAAGCTTTGAATCGCGAATTGAAATGGGAATCGTCCGTCGGCGCAATGGAGTACAGCTACTTGATTAAATCGCTCGACGGGCAAGACTTGCTTGGCGTGTCTTACGACGTGCGCAGTGCCGACCGCGTCGACATTACAATTCACGGCGAAACTTTCCGCACACGCAACAAGCCGATTATCGATCGTGTCGGCAGACTTTTCCGCATCATCAATTACGAACGCGGCGAAAACGTCATCAAAGACGAAACGATTAAATTCATGCGTGCTTACGTCCAGCAAAATCGGTAAGGAGTGAATCGCAAAATGTCAACGGTTGTTATAAGCGGTGCACAGTGGGGCGACGAAGGCAAAGGCAAAATCGTCGACTACCTTGCTCAACAGGCGGATACCGTCGTCAGATTTCAGGGCGGCTCGAATGCCGGTCACACCGTCGCCGTCAATGGCGAAGAATACAAACTGCGTCTGTTGCCGTCGGGAATTCTTTACAAGGGCACGACCTGCGTTATCGCAAACGGTGTTGTCGTCGACCCGCAATGTCTGCTTGAAGAAATTGACGCAATGAATTCACGCGGTATCGACACGTCAAATATTCGCATTTCAAATCGCGCTCATGTCGTCATGCCGTGGCATAAACTTTTCGACGAACTCGGCGAACAAATGCGCGGGGATAACAAAATCGGCACGACGAAACGCGGTATCGGTCCGTGCTATATCGACAAGGCGGACAGAATCGGAATTCGCGTTTGCGATTTGATTGACCGCGAAGAATTTGCCAAAAAAGTTCGCGACGTTGTCCGCGTAAAAAATTTGACGCTTGAAAAAGTTTACAATCATGCGCCGCTTGACGCCGAAGAAATTTTGCGTGAATACGAAACTTATGCCGACAGAATTCGTCCGCTCGTCTGCGACACAATTTCATTGCTCAACAACCAAGTCGACGCCGGTAAAAAAATTCTGTTTGAGGGCGCACAGGCGACAATGCTTGACATTGACTACGGAACTTATCCTTACGTCACGGCAAGCCATCCGATTTCGGGCGGTGTCGGTGTCGGTGCCGGTGTTGCTCCGAAAAAAATTGATACCGTCGTCAGCGTCGTCAAAGCTTACTGCACACGCGTCGGCGAAGGTCCTTTCCCGACTGAACAGCTCAACGAAATTGGCGAAAAACTTCGCACGGCGGGACACGAATTCGGAACCGTGACGGGTCGTCCGCGTCGCACAGGTTGGCTTGATGCCTGCGTCGTCAAATATGCGGGACAACTCAGCGGCACGGATTACATGGCGGTTACGCGTCTGGATATTCTTGACAGCTTCGACGAAATTAAAATGTGCACGGCTTACAAACTCGACGGAAAAATTCTTGACGAAATTCCCGCGTCGCTCAACGTGCTGGCGAAAGTCGAACCCGTTTACGAAACTTTTGCGGGCTGGAAAACCGACATATCGAACGTTCGCCGCTATGAAGATTTGCCCGAAAACGCACGCAAATATTTGGAGCGCATGTCCGAAGTCACGGGAATTAAACTCGGAATTGTTTCCGTCGGTGCCAATCGTGATCAGACGATTGTTCTTGCCGAAAATATTTTTGGGGAGTAGATTTTATGATTAAAGTTTTGGTCAACGGCGCACTCGGTCGCATGGGTCGCACGGTTTGTGCCGCAGTCAACGCCGATTCGGAACTTGAGCTTGTCGGTGCCGTCGACGTTTTTGCCGGTTCGGTCGAAGGGCACACCGTCGAAACGAATCTTGACGCCGCGTTGAAAAAATTTCAGCCCGAAGTTATGGTCGATTTCACGCGTCCCGATGCGGTTTTCGGCAACGTGATGACTGCGCTTGAAAATAAAGTTTCGCCCGTTGTCGGCACGACGGGACTTGATTCGGACGCTCTGCAGAAAATTCGTGACGCGGCAGAAAAAAATTCCACGCCCGCATTTATCGCGCCGAATTTCGCGCTCGGTGCCGTGTTGATGATGTTGACTGCCCGCAAAATCGCGAAGTACATGCCGGACGTTGAGATTATCGAACTTCACCACGACAAAAAACTTGACGCGCCTTCGGGTACGGCTGAACTCACCGCGAAGATGATTTCCGAAGTTCGCTTGAAACACGCGCAAGGTCACCCCGACGAAGTCGAAAGACTTGCTCACGTGCGCGGCGCAGATGTCGACGGAATTCGCATTCACAGCGTGCGATTGCCGGGCTTCGTCGCTCACCAGGAAGTTATTTTTGGCGGGCTCGGTCAAACGTTGACGATTCGTCATGATTCAATGGGGCGCGATTCATTTATGCCGGGCGTGTTGCTTGCCTGCAAAAAAGTTCGCGGCTTGAAGGGCTTGACTGTCGGGCTCGACAAAATTCTTGACTGATGAAAAATTTTTTCCTCGACGTGATATTATTCGCGCTGTTCGTTGCGGAAATGTGTTTTCAATTCCTGCCGAAAATTCTGCACGAAATTTTGGGCGTCGCAATGTTCGCGGGAATAATCTTCCACGTCGCGATTAATCGGCGTCGATTCGTGTCGCCGGCGAAAAAATTCACGGCAAAAAAAATTTTATCCGTCGCGTTGAACGTCGCCTTGACAATCTGCGCGGCGATAATTTTTGTAACGGGCGTGTGCATGTCGAATTATCTTTTCGTCGACGTGATAACGGACGACTTGCAACGAAATATGACGCTTCACCAACTGCACGTCTCCGCGCCGTATGTGATGATGATTTTAATCGGCGTGCATGTCGGCTTGCATTGGACGGAACTGCGGCAACGTTTCCTGAACATTTTCGGGCTGACGGAAATTTTCCAACGGCAACAAAAATTTTTCACGGCAACGGCTGTGGTTTTGTCAATCGTCGGGATTTGCGGATTGTATCTGAACCGTGTCGGCGACAGAATTTTGATGAAACACATTTTCGGCACACCCGCGACGGAATTGCCCGCGATAATTTTTGCGTTGATGATTGTCGGCGGTGTTGCACTTTTTGCGCTGATAACAGTTTTGCTTGACCGAAAATAAATTGACCGCCTCCGCATTGGAGACGGTCTTTTTCGTGCTTGTCACCTAAAAATTTTTTCGATATACTTTCGGCGGTGTCATCCGACCCCAATCTTTGACGAAAGGGGGGAGTGCCCGTGGTCGAAACGTTCTTGGTTATGGTCGCGGCGAATGTTGTTTCGTACTTCATTTGCAAATGGCTTGACCGCCGCTAAGCGCGGGGATGACAAAGCCGGTAGTTATCGTTACTCTTAAAACGAATCAAAAAAGCTCCGAGTCGCGATCGGAGCTTTTTTTTGGATTGCCCGTGGTCTTGTTCATGTCAATGTTCTTTTTGACGTTTGCAGTCTATCACAGCGCAAAAATTTTTTCAAGCGTCACCGGAAATATTTCGTCACCAAGTCCGCACGTTTGCTGACCAACGATTCACGTTTCGCCCGCGCAGATTTTTTCATCGATTCGCACGCCTCGACATATGACGCGAATTCTTTTTGCAACTCAAGCGGCGGCACGGGAATTTTTGCGACTCCGATACTTTGCTTGTTCAGCGTCAAACCTTTGACGGCACGAATCTGCCCGCGACTCCAATCGTGTCCGCGAAGATATATTCGCAGATAGTCCGCGTCAATAAATTCGCCCGTCTTCAAGACAAATGCGGCAATCGCTTCGTTCGTGTAAATTTCTTCGGACGTTATCGCCGTTCTGCCGATTGTAAGTTTAAAGCTCATGATGACGGTTTGCGCCGGAACAATTTTTATACCCGTCGCGTCAACTGCCGATTGAGAAATTTTTTCCGTTGTGTCGCCCGTGAATCTTTCGTAATTGCCGAGGTCGCCGACTGAAATCCATTTGTGAATTCCGTCGCGCCAATAGTCGTGATTGTTTCGCGAAGGCGTTTTGCCGATTTGTAAGTCAAACATTTCCGTTCGACGAAACGTAAATATCGGCGCGCCCGCCTTTTGCCGAGTGACCGAGTTGCCATTGTCGCTCAAGTTCGATGTCGGCAGGATTGTAGCCCTTATCAAGCAGACGATTGACGCACTCGAAGACAACGAGATTTTCGCGGTGATTTTTGTCGAAGAAATCATTTCGTTCACGCCCGACAATCTGCGCGGGATAAAAAAGTTTTTTCGCTTTGATGTCGGCGGACATTGTGACACCTTCGGCAAAAATTTTTTCAAAAAAATTACCGCGTTCGGTAAAGCCCATAGCTTTGAGCGCGGCAGAGAAATTTTTTTCGGTGAGCATGAAATTTTTTCCTCAGTTGGGTTGCAATTCTCAATTAGGGTCGAAAGTGACGGTCTCCAAAATTTTATCGCGACGAGCTTTCGATTTTGCAAAGTAGTCGTGAATGGCTTGACGGTCGCGGTTTTCAATCGCCGAAATCACTTCGCCCAAAATATTTTGCAGGTCGCGCAGGTGCGTCGCAATGGCGTCGCCGTTGGTCATGCAAATATCCGCCCACATGTCCGCGTTTGAACTGGCAATTCGCGTTGTGTCTTTGAAACCGCCGCCGACAAGTTTCATGCACGAATCTAAATCGTCGCCCGCGTCGTTCAAAAGCGTGACGAGTGCCGCCGCCGCCAAATGCGGAACGTGACTGATAATCGACGCGCAACGGTCGTGTTTGGCAATGTCAATCGTCAAAAAATTTGCCGCGGTCAACTTCAAAACGCTCATCAATTTTTCGCGAACTTCGGGCGGAGTTTCCGTGTCTTCGGCGATAACGTAAGCTTTGCCGCGAAAAAGATTTTTGTCCGCCGCGTCGACACCGGATTTTTCGCGTCCCGCCATCGGGTGACCGGCTACGTAATAAATTTCGGGCGGAAGAATTTTTTTCAGTTCCTGCCAAATGAATTGTTTCGTGCTGCCCGCGTCCGTCAAAATCGCGCCCGATTTCAGGTACGGCAAAATTTTTTTGACGGTCGGGACAATCTGCAAAACCGGCGGGCTCAAAAAAATTATGTCCGCGTCGCCGACAACTTTTTCAATGTCCGAAGTCGCCAAATCAACCGCGCCGAGTTCCGTTGCCCGACGCATTGATTGTTCCGTGCGACAAAGCCCCGTGATAAAAATTTCGTCGCCGAGCTTGTCTTTCAAACACAAACCGAGTGAGCCGCCGATTAATCCGACGCCGATAATCGCAAGTTTCATTCGTTCCATTGGTAAATCTCCAAAATCATAATTGACACCGCGTAACGTAAATCAGAGGCCGTCACGGATGACGGCCTCGCCCGCAACATTTGCGTGATGCAAATATTGCGGGCACGAGCGGCACCCGTAGCCGATTACTCCGATTTGCGATAACGTAACGCCCCGCGAGGGGTCTTTTCTTTTTGTTACTTTTTCTTTGGACACTTGAATTGTCAAACGAAGTGCAACGGGGTAGAAAACCACACTTCCCACGGTGATTTGTAACCCAAACATTTTCGCGGTCTCTGATTTAACTGCTCAACCACTGC
>JAFUYE010000133.1 GCA_017470715.1 Selenomonadaceae bacterium | reverse complement strand
GTCACAATCGACGGCGGCGAAGGCAATGACACAATCCAAAGTTACGACCCGCGTGTAAGTCTCAGCGGCGGTGCGGGTGCCGACGTGATAAGTTTGCAACCCAGCGGCTTCACCAACGTCACAATCAACGCCGGCACGGGCAACGACACCGTCTACGGTGACAGTTTGGGCGGCGGCGTCTTGTATCAGTACAAAAAAGGCGACGGCAACGATTTGATTTACAACTACAGTGCCACAGACTCAATCACAATCACCGGCGGCGGCAGCTGGTCAACCACGACAAGCGGAAATAATGTTATCGTCAACGTTGCGGGTTCGGGCAATATGACTCTTGTCGGCGCGAAAGGCAAGACGCTCAACATTTATCCCAAAAGCACACCACCGGATCCTACACCGCCAACGACTCTGTCGTCAGGCGTCACCGCGCAAGACGTCATCAAAAAGTTCATGAAGTCCCTCGACACGACAAGCAATGTCGGTATTGCGGCTCTTAACGAAGCAGTCAGTGTCGCTTCGGGCGGTTACTTCTCCAACATCAATGCTGCCATCAATCAAATGGTTGCCGACTGTAACACGACAAAAAATGCAACAAAATTCCTCAGCGAATATTGCGACATCGACTTAACAAACGTCGATACGGGAGCAATCACCGGCTATGATGCGGGTGGCTCGACAACACAAAAGTCATCTTCAAACATTGTCCCCGAAACCGGCTCCTTGGATTCTTCCTTTACCGGGAGTTCCTTCACGACGAACGGATTGAATGTCGTACTTTCCAATTTTGACGGAAACATGAATCCTTACGAAATAAGTTACAGCAACTTGAGTAATTCGGCGCAAAAATACATTTGGCAAGCCTTGGAAACTTGGTGGGCTAAAAATTCTCTCGACCTGATTGCTCAGTCTTACGGCAACAACTACGGCTTTACGTCCGCTTCTACGGCTACCGTTAAAAAGTTGTACTTCGGTTTCGTCAATGACGACAACAATACTTTGGCGACGACTTGGACTTGGGGTTACAGAAGCAATGCCAGCCAACTTGCAATGACAGTCAACATGAAGTACTACAACGGTATAGAAATTGACAATGTTGACGGTCAAACTTCATCTACCACTGCTTGTCTCGACAGGACTTTGGCTCATGAAATGACTCACGCTGTTATGTCCGCCAACATTTACTCGGTGGGAAGCTTGCCGCAATTCATCAAGGAAGGCATGTCCGAATTGACACACGGCATTGACGATCATCGACCCGGCGTCATACGGTCTCTGGCGGGCAACGCCGACAGCTTGGCGAGTTCTTTGTCTCTGTTTGACACCGGTACGGGAGTAAATATGGCTTATGCGGGCGGATACATGTTCTTGCGCTATCTTGCCAAACAGGGCTCGTTGCACTATCCTTCGAGCTTATCGGGCAGTGCGGCTGCTGCGCAAAGTAAATCCTCTGCCGTGGCAAGCTCAGGCAGTTCCTCCGGCGTTTCCGTTAAAAACTCCGTCTTGACATTGGCGAAAGATTTTTCCGACAGCATGTTGGATTTGACCAATTACAGTTCCGTTAAAACCGTCAACGCAACCGCAATGGGCACCGGCATAATGATGGTCGGCAACAAAAATCCTCTGTCCATATCGGCGGGCACTGGCGCGGACAGCATTTTCGCAAACGTCGGCAATGACACCATTAACGGCGGCGCGGGCAAAGACATTCTTTACGGCGAAGCGGGCAACGACGTTATCAAAGGCGACGATGGCGACGATTCACTTAACGGCGGCGACGGCAACGACACGCTCACGGGCGGCGACGGCAAGGACGTCTTTATTTTCGGCACGAACTCCGGCAACGACGTTATCACCGACTACACGGCGGGACAAGACAAAATCAAACTTCTCGACGGCAGTGTAACTTCCGCCTCCGTCAGCGGCTCCGATGTCGTTTTGCAATTGGGAGCTTCCGATACAATCACAATCAAAGGCGGCAAGGGACAAAAAATCACCGTCATTGACGGCGACGGCAAAGAAACTACCAAAACTTACGGCGGCGGCGGCGGCGATACCATTGACAGCGACAAGACGCTCAAGGTTACAAAAACCTCTGTTACTTTGGATTCGGCGTATGCAAATGCCGATGCTTCAAGCATGAAAAAAGCCGTTAAAATCACCGGCAACGACGCGGCAAATTCAATCGTCGGCGGCTCGAAAGCTGATTCGCTTTACGGCGGCAAAGGTGCAGACACACTTCAAGGCAAAGGCGGCAACGATAAACTTTTCGGCGACGGCGGCAACGATTTCCTCTGGGGCGAGTCCGGCAACGACACGCTCACCGGCGGCGACGGCAACGACGTTTTTATCTACAGCGCGGGCAAAGACGTCATTGCGGATTATGCGACGGGCGACAAAATTTCTCTCGGCGCGGCGATTTCAAAATCCTCCGTCAAAGGTTCCGACGTTATCTTTACAATCGGCAGCGGTTCGCTCACCGTCAAAAACGGCAAAGGCAAATCGCTCAGCATGATTGATTCGACGGGCAAAGAGTTCACTTACGGCGAAGATCCCGATGTCGTCAGGACGCTCAAGGTTACAAAAACTGCTGTTACTTTGGATTCGGCGTATGCAAATGCCAATGCTTCAGCCATGACGAAAGCTGTTAAAATCACCGGCAACGACGCGGCGAATTCAATCGTCGGCGGCTCGAAAAATGATTCGCTGTACGGCGGCACCGGCAACGATACTTTGCTCGGCAAAGCAGGCAACGACAAAATTTACGGTCAAGCCGGTGACGACGTTCTCTACGGCGGCGCGGGCAACGACAGCTTGTGGGGCGGCGACGGCAACGATACTTTGTGGGGCGAAGCGGGCAACGATACACTCTTCGGCGGCGACGGCAACGACGTGTTCATTTACGGCGCGGGCAAAGACGTTATCTCCGGTTTCGATACGGGCGATATGCTTCAAATTACCGAGGCGTTCACGGGAACATACAACAAGTCGTCGAAAACAATTTCGATTAAAGTCGGCTCCACGGCAAGCGCGATTACCATCAAAGATTTCACGGCGACAACTTTCAACATAAACGGCGACAGTTACGGCATCAGCGGCACGAAACTCGTCAAAAAATAATCGCCGGAAATTTTGAGACAAAATCTGTTCTGTGAATATTAACGCACAAAAATTTTCCCGTCGAAAATCTCGGCGGGACTTTTTTTATTTTTAGCTTAAAATTTTACGAAGACTGTTGCGTTAAATTTTCCAATATGGTATTCTGCAAAAAAAGTTTCTTTGCGTTTAAATTTAAAGGGGGAATTTATATGAAAGACTGGGAAAAAGGTACCCTTGGCTTGTTTGGCTTCAACCTCGATTATGCCACATGGATACGCGGCGATGATGTTGTATTCCGCGGCAAAACCACGGGAGATCAAATTGTTGCAAGCAGTGACTATGACACAATTTACGCGGGCGGCGGCAAAGACAAAGTTACCATAACCGGCAACAACAACGTGGTTTACGGCGAAGCAGACAACGATTACATCGGAACTGCGTCTTACGCATTGAATCCCACAATGTACGGCGGCAAGGGCGACGATACCTTACATATTTCCGCTAATGAAGCCTATGCCGACGGCGGCATTGGCAACGACAGATTCGTTCTCTCCGGTGGCATGAATCGTCAGGCAGACACCAAGGATGTGACGCTTGTGGGCGGCGACGGCGACGATACTTTTTGGTTCATTGACTCGACGCAAGCTTCAATCAGCGGCGGCACGGGAAAGAATACTTATTATTTCGACCCGTATTATCTTTTCGGGCCGTATCGCAACGAACTGGTTATAACGGATCTCACCAACGACGACGTAATTCGCTACAACTATTCGGGAACGGACGGCTCGGAACTTTCCTGGCACAAGGACAGCAAAACCGGTTACATTGTCTTGGAAGATGAAGACTACGGCAATTTCAGCTTGCTTCTTGAAGGCGTAACAAATCCCAGTGAAGTCGCGGGCGTCAAGTACATTTCGCAGAAAAAAACTTCGACGTTGGGCGAAATTTTGGGCATCTCCGGCGGCGGAAATGTCAGCCTCAATTCGGCGGGCACGGCAGCAAAAATTACCGAAAACTTCACGGCAGATACTTTCAAGGCGGACGACTACGGCAAGAAAATCAAAACGATTGACGCGTCGCAAGTCGCTCAGGATCTCAACATTGTCGCAAACGGTTTGGCGAACAAAATCATCGCCACGGACAACGACGACACAATCACGGGCGGCAAGGGCAACGACACCTTGACGGGCGGCGACGGCGCAGATATTTTCGTCTACAACAACGGCGACGGCAATGACGTTATCACCGATTACAGCGAAGACGACAAAATCCGAATCGCTTCCGGCTCGATAAGCAAAACCGAAGTCAAAGGTACAACGGTTATTTTCACTGTCGGCAAAGGAAAAATTTCTGTCAAAGGCGGCAAAGATCAAATCATCACGCTGATTGATTCCAAAGGCGAAGAGTTCACTTATCCGAGTGAAACTGAAGAACCCGTAAGCCTCAACGCGGCGAAAACGGCGATTAACATTCTTGAAGGTTACGACGGCGATACTTTCGACGTTGCAGATTACGGCACGAAGATTAAAATTATCGACGCCTCGGATGCTCCCAACGGTTTGGAAATTTTCGGCAACAAACTTGCGAACAAAATCATCGGCACCGTTGAAGATGACACAATCGAAGGCGGCAAAGGCAACGACACCTTGACGGGCGGCGACGGCGCGGATATTTTCATTTACAACAACGGCGACGGCAACGACATTATTGCCGATTACAGCGAAGACGACGAAGACAAAATTCAAATCGCGTCCGGCTCGGTGAGCAAAACCGAAGTCAAAGGCACAACGGTTATTTTCACCGTCGGCAAAGGAAAAATTTCCGTCAAGGGCGGCAAAGATCAAATCATTACGTTGATAAATGAAGACGGCGACGAATTTACTTATCCCGGCGGTTCCGGCGAACCCGTCAGCCTCAACGCGGCGAAAACGGCGATTAACATTCTTGACGGCTACGACGAAGATACTTTTGACGTTGCAGATTACGGCACGAAGATTAAAATTATTGACGCGTCGAAAGCTCCCAACGGTCTTGAAATTTTCGGCAACAAACTTGCGAACAAAATCACCGGCTCGGACGACGACGACACAATCACGGGCGGCAAGGGCAACGATTCACTTTGGGGCGGCGACGGCTCCGACACATTTATTTACGAAAGCGGCGACGGCAAAGATGTTATCGTCGGTTTCGAGGACGATGACCTTTTGGAAATTACCGGCACTTTCTCCGCTACTTACAACAAGAGCAAAAATACAATTTCTTTCAAGGTCGGCTCCACGGCAAACGCCATCACGCTCAAAGATTTCACGGCGACAACTTTCAACATAAACGAGGACACCTACGAAATTAAAGGCACCAAACTCGTCAAAAGTTAATCGTTTAAAATCGGGGACAACATCCGTTCCCCGAACAATTACCGACAAAAAAATATCCCCGCGCAGATTTTTTACGCAGGGGATTTTTTGTTACAGAACTTTGTAAGTGAGCGTCGTGTTGCCGATTAAAATTTTGTCGCCGTCCCGCAGTTCGCAACTGCTTATCGGCTTTTTGTTGACAAATGTGCCGTTCAAACTGCCCGCGTCGTGCAAAATGTGTCTGTGCCGTTCGTAGGAAATGTAAGCGTGAATTCGCGAGGCATTTTCGTCGTTGACAACAAAATCGTTCGTGTTTTTGCGTCCGAGATAAATTTGTCGTTCGCCGAAAACAACTTCCGTCGTCGTAAAATCAGTGATGACCGCCAGATTGTATTCGATTTTGCGGGCGGGCGACGTGCGCATCGTCTTGATGATTTTCGTGTGATTGGCAACGATTGTTTTTTCGTTGTCGGAAACGTTGCCGCTTTTAATCAGCGTCCTGCTCAACACGTCGTTTGCCAAATCGATTGTGTCTTGCTCAAGTTCGGTATCTTCGACGAATTTGGATTTAATGACCAAGGAATTTTCTTCGTCGAAAAATTTTTCAATCCGGATTGACAAGTTGCCGTCCATGAAAGAATTTTCGCGGATAACTTTTCGCTCGACGGCTTCATACAAATCACGAATCAGCCGCGCCGCGCTCAATCGGTAACAATCTTCTTCGCAAAGATAAATCGTGTAATGATTCGGCACGACGTTTTGAGAATTTTTGCGTTTGGCGACTTCGCGTTCCAAAGCTTCGATTAAGTCTTCGGGCGCGACTTCTCCGCGTGGCCGAAAAAAATTTGCAAACCGGCCTTTAAGTGTCGTTGCAAGTTTCAACTTTGCCGCCTCCTTGAAAATTTCGGCGTCATTATAACACGTCCGACAATTTCTGCAACCGTCGACAAGTTTGCAGTTAGTTGTTTTCGGGGCTTGTCGGTAAAATGTCAAACTTCGATTGCGGCGCGTTCGTAACTTTGATTTTGTAAATCAACTTTTCTTTGCTTGCCCAAAGAAAAGTTGCAAAAGAAAGGGCACCTCGCAGGGGCGTTGCTCAAAGCTGCTCCGACGTGTGAGAAATCGTGCGTAGTCGTGCCGGCAGGTGAAACGACCTGTTTCAACTGCCGGCGCGGCCGTCATCCGTGACGGCCGGATTTTCGGCATTATTTACTTTCGGCGGAATATGGACAGTCGAAAATTTTTTGTTTATAATTCGTGGAGCGTTGTAACTTTCTGACAAGTTAAAGGGGGTTTTTTAATGAAAGGCGGCAACAAACCTGTTTACGTCATCGGGCACCGAAATCCCGACACGGATTCGATTTGCTCGGCGATAGGCTATGCGCACCTCAAGCAGGCAATGGGCGAAAACGCCGTGCCCGCTCGTTGCGGCAAAGTCAATAACGAAACCAAATACGCGCTGGAATATTTCAAAGTCGAACAACCGTTGCTTTTGACGGATTTATATCCTCGCGTCAAAGATGTTGCGCTGGAATGCAAAACCGTCGTCCGTCAACATGACACGTTGCGGCATTTGGGCGAAGTCATGCGCAAAAGTGAATTGCAATCCGTGCCCGTCACCGATTCCAACGGCGATTTGGTCGGTATCGTTTCAGTCAGCGACCTTGCCAAAAGATATTTCCTTGAACTCGGTCTGCAAAGCCTGGTTGATATGCGCGTTCGTTATCGCGACATAATTCAGGCGACCGACGGAAAAGTTTTGGTCAGCGGCGACGAAAATGATTTTATCGAAGGCAACATTGTCATTGCGGCGGGCTCGGCTTTTTCGACGATAAGTATCCTCAGCAAGAAAGATATTGTCCTTGTCGGCGACAGAAGCGCGGAAACTTTGCTCAAGTTCCTCGAATGCGGAATTTCTTGCCTTATCGTGACGCAAAACAGCCGAATTGATGCAACTGTTCTTGACGAAGCCGAAAAGCGCGGAGTTTTCGTGTTGGTTACGCCTTACGACGCGTACACCGTCGGCAGATTGATTAATCAATGCGTCCCGATTCGCCGAATCATGAAAGCCAATCCCGTTTGTTTCCGCCCGATGGATTTGCTCAGCGACATTAAAGGCGTCATGGACGAACACCGTTTCCGCAGCTATCCCGTCGTCGAAAACAATAAACTCGTCGGCATTGTCAGCGCGGATGAAATCATGTTGCCCGAACGCGAAAAAGTTATCCTCGTCGACCACAACGAACGCGGGCAAGCAATCGAAGGCATTGAAGACGCCAAAATCATGGAAATTATCGACCATCACCGTTTGGGCGGCATTCAAACTTCCGAACCGATTTACACGCATCAAGAACCCGTCGGTTGCACGTGCACAATCGTTGCGAACATGCATTGGCACCGCGATATTGAAATTCCGCCGTCAATCGCCGGACTTTTGCTCAGCGCGATTATTTCCGACACGGTTTTGTTCAAATCGCCGACTTGCACGCCTTACGACAAGAAAACTGCCGAAAAACTTGCGGACATTGCGGGCGTCAACCTCAAAGAATACGGTCTTGCCATGTTGCGCGCCGGTGCCGGTATCGGTGACAAAACTCCCGCCGAAATCGCGAAAAACGACCTGAAAGAATTCAAAATCGGCGACTATCGTATAGTCATAAATCAAATTTCGGTTATGGATCCTGCAGAAGTGTTGGCATTGGAAGACCAAATCATTGCCTACATGAAGGAAGAGTGCGAACGCGAAGGTTTCGACATGCACATTATGATGTGCACGGATATTTTAGAAGAGGCGACGTATCTGCTCTACGCCGGCTCACCGCGCACGCTGATTGGTGAAGCATTCCATTGCGACGCAAGCGGAAACCACGTGTATATTCCTGGAATGATGTCGAGGAAGAAGCAGTGCGTCCCGCCGTTGTCGGAAGCTGTCAAACGAATCAAACCGCAGTAAATCACGATAACGACATCAAAAAAATTTTCCCCGTTCGATTGAGCGGGGATTTTTTTATTGTGCAATATTCGTTGACGAAAAAAAGCCTGCGTGCTAAGATTAAATCGTTAAACAAAATCCACAGCATGGCAGGGCAATTTCTACGGTTTGATTCTACAACGCCTGCGCCTTGCTGTCAATCACTGAAAGGCGGATTGATATTATGGAAGTCTACGGGGTCGTTTATCTCATCTGGAATATGGTCAACGGCAAGCGGTATGTCGGGCAAACAATTCAGACGCTTGAAGACCGATTCAATCAACACGCACGCTCAGATTCATTTATTGGCAAAGCGATTCGCAAGTACGGTCGGGAAAATTTTCGGTACGGCGTCATCAAAACCTGCGCGTCGAAAGAGGAACTCGACGAATGCGAAAGATACTTCATCGCCGCGCTGAAATCGAAAGCACCTTACGGCTACAATTTGACGGACGGCGGCGAAAAATCTTCCGGTACACATCATACGCCCGAACATTGTGCAAAAATTTCGGCAGCTCTCAAAGGAAGAGAAAAATCACCTGAACATTGCGCCAAACTTGCAAAATCAAAAATTGGCAAACCGCTTCCGATAGAAACCATTGAAAAAATGTTGGCGGCTCAAAGCGGCGAAAAAAATCACAATTATAGCAAACCGCTTGCGTCTGAAACTTGCTCGAAAATTTCAGTAGCGAATCGTGGTAACAGCGTCTTCAAAAATTTGTTGCGCGAAATCGACGCACATCAGCTGTCTTATCGCCGCCTTGCGAAACTAATGGGCTTGTCGTACCCGTCCATTTCAGCGAAAATGCTCGGCAAGCTTCGTTTCACGGAACGCGACAAAGTCAAACTCGTTGATATTTTCGGCAAACCGATTGATTATTTGCTTGAGCGTGCCGAGAATACAAATTGCGAAAACGTTCCTGCTCCGAATCGTAAAAGCCCATACAAAAATTTGTTGGCAGAACTTGACGCACGAAATCTTTCTTATCGCCATCTTGCAAAGCTTATGGGTTTGGCGCATTCAAACATTGCCCGCAAGATGCGCGACGAACGAAATTTCACCGAACGCGACAAAGTCAAATTCGTCGAGATTTTCGGCAAACCGATTGAATATTTTTTGGCACGCGACGACGGCTAATCTGCGCGGAAAATTTTTCTTGCGTTAAAGTCCGTTCAACGTGTTAAAATCGTCCCCAAAAATTTTTTGGTGATTTTGGGAGTGATTTTTATGTTGACAGGCACGGCGGCGGCAAAATCTGTTCGCACGCCCGAAGGAAATTTCCCGCGAGTTCAATGGGCGGTCGTCGAATCAACTTCGGGCACAATGCCGCAAATTATCGAGATGGGCGCACGAATTTTGGCACCGAACACGGCAAAAGAGTCCGGAACATACGCACTTTACGGCGCGATTGAAAAAAATAACCCGAACTTGATGAGACTGCTTGAAATTTACGAGAGCGACGAGGCTTATCGAATTCACAGCACCAGCGCGGCATTTCAACAATATCGTGCGGAACGTTTGCCGATTTTGGGCGGCTTGAAAATTTTGCCCGTCAACGGAATTGTTCTTGAGCAAAAAAATCGCGGCGTCGGAACGTTCGTGCAGACAATTCGCTTTGAAATTTCGCCAGAAAATCTTGCGGCGTTCCAAAAAATTATTTCCGACGAATATATTCGTGCAGTCCGCGAAGATTCCGGCGTTATGGGCGCGTTCGTCACCGCAGAACAGCCGCGACCGAATTTTTTACACACGATGATAATTTTCAGCGACGAAACGGCGGCTCAAAAATATTTCGCGTCAAATGCGTACAAAAATTATCGCAAGCAAGTCGAATCACT
>JAFUYE010000132.1 GCA_017470715.1 Selenomonadaceae bacterium | reverse complement strand
CCGCGTGTTGTCACAATTCAAACGTTGTCGCCGCGATTAAAAATTTCACCAATGATACGGTTCGTGTCTGTTGATTTTGAACGCCCGATAAATTTGTTCGACGAGTATTAATCGCGGTTACTTTTAAAAAGTAACCAAACAGTTGACGCGCCGCGTGTTGTCACAATTCAAACGTTGTCGCCGCGATTAAAAATTTCACCAATGATACGGTTCGTGTCTGTTGATTTTGAACGCCCGATAAATTTGTTCGACGAGTATTAATCGCGCCATTTGATGCGTCAACGTCATTTGCGACAAACTCAATCGGAAATTTGCCGCTTGTCGAAGTTCTTCGCCGAGCCCGAATGCGCCGCCGATTGCAAACGTTAAGTTACTTGTGCCGCTCAAGTTCAGTGCGGAAATTTTTGCGGCAAATTCTTCCGAAGTCAATTCCGTGCCCGCAACGTCCAAAACGCACAGCCACGAATTTTGCGGGACGAGCGACAAAAGTTTTTGCGCCTCTTCGTCGAGTGTGCGGCACTCCGAGATTTCGCGAACGTCGATTGTTGCAAACTTGCGCAGGCGTTTCAGATACTCCGCGACGCCGTCAACCAAAAATTTTTCTTTCAGCTTGCCGACGACCAACAAATTTATTTTCATTGATTCGACGGTTGCGGCATTTCTTCGAGTGTCACTTCAAGCGTTTCCTGTTTGCCGTCGCGGTCAAGCAAAACTTTGACTTTGTCGCCGACCTTGTGCGAGGCAACGGCATTGCGAACGTCCGTAACCGAATTGACTTCCGTGTCGTCAATGCTCAGGATAATGTCGCCGCGTTGGAAACCTGCGCGACCGGCGGGCGAATCAAGCGCAACTTGGAAGACGAACACGCCTTTTTCAAGCGTGAGCTGATAGCCGTAACGAGCGGCGGTAGGTTTGTCGAAAATCGTCACGCCGAGATACGGGCGGGCAACGTAACCTTTGTCCATGAGTTCCTTAACGATTGTTTTGACGGTGTTAATCGGAATTGCAAAGCCCATGCCTTCGACGCCGTTTGTAGCAAGTTTCGCGCTGTTGATGCCGATAACTTCACCGTCCGCGTTGACGAGTGCGCCGCCCGAATTGCCGGGAGAAATTGCCGCGTCAGTTTGGAAAAGTTTAACGCGCTTATCGTTTAAATCAAGCGTTCTGTTCAACGCGCTGATGACGCCGACAGTAACGGAGCCTTGAAATTCCAAACCCATCGGGTTGCCGATTGCGATTGCCGGTTCGCCGACGACAACTTCATCCGAATCGCCGAGCGTGGCAGTCGGTAAATCTTTCGCGTCGACTTTGACAACGGCAATGTCGGTCATTTCGTCCGCGCCGATTAAAGTTCCCGTGATTGAATTGCCGTCCGACAACGACACGATAATTTCTTTCGCGCCCGCAATGACGTGGTTGTTCGTGATTATGTAACCGTCGCTTTGGAAAATGACGCCGCTGCCGACGCCTTCGGTCTCGAACGTGCGATTAAACATGTCGCGGGCAATGGCTTTGTTCGTTATGCCGACGACTGCGGGACCGACCGTGCGCGCCACTCGAACAGCGGGAGTATTTCTCGCGTCAGAAATTTTTGCGTTACTTTCGGGCTTGTTCGTCATCGTCGCCGCTTCCGTAACTTTTGGAGTTGTCGACACGGTTTTTTCGCCCGTTGATGTATTTTCACCGTCAGCGTCGCCGGAGCCCAAATTTCCGCCGCAACCGCTGAACGTCACCGCAACAGTCACCGCTGCCGCGCAGATTATCTTCGCCAAATTTTTAGACTTCATGCTTAAAGCACCTCCGCCGACATTGTAATTTTTGCGTCGTCGATTGTCAATTTAAGTTTGATTAACAAACGCCGCCGTCACGGGAAAAAAATTTTTAACGTTTCGTCGTCCGAACGCTTGCCCAAATACGAGCCGATTAAAAACAGAATCAGCGAACAAGTTATCCCGATTGTTATCTGGTGCAAGTTCATGATTTTGAAGCCCGCCGCCTGTGTCGCGCAGTAAATTATCGTGCCGCCCGTCATCGACAACATTGCGCCCAATTTGTTCGCACGTTTCCAAAAAAGTCCGAGTAACAGCGTCCAGAAAAATGCCGTTTCCAATCCGCCGAACGCGAACATGTTTATCAGCCAAATCAAACTCGGCGGCGTCAAAGCGATAACGAAAACTGCCGCGCCGATTATCGCCGTGGTTGCCATCGACAAAAATTTTACGCGTGCGGGAGTGACGACGCGATTATTTTTTTCCGCCCAATGCAGATAAACATCTTTGATGATTGCGCTTGATGCAACGATTAACAGTCCCGAAATTGTCGAGATTGATGCGGCAAGCGGACCGATAATCGCAAGCCCGACAAGTTCAATCGGCATTGCCCGAACAATCGTTGTCGGAATAATATTGTCGACGCCGCCATAATCCGCAGCCGCGCCCGACAAAACTCCGTGCGCAAGAATGCCCGTGAAGTTAATTCCGATATTCATAAAGCCGACGACGACCGTGCCGATTAACATTGCTTGATGAAGTCCCTGCGTATTTTTGTAACTGATTCCGCGAACGACCGATTGCGGCAGAGCGATTGTGCAAATGCCGACCAAAAGCCATTGCGTAAAATATATAGTCCACGGCATGTTACCGAAGCTGAACGGCTCAAACAGTTCGGGATTGTTTGTCTCAAGCGTCGTCATAATGTTTTCGTAGCCGCCGCCCGCCTGCAAAACATATTTCAACAGCAACACGATTCCAATCATCATCATGATTGCGCAACAAGTATCCGTCAACGCAACCGCACGAAAGCCGCCAATCGACGTGTAGATTACGACCGTCAAGCCGAATAAAATCAAGCCGGCTTCGTAACTGTAACCGGTGACAGCCGCGAATAATTTTGCGCCGCCGACGAATTGAGCCGTCATTGTTCCGCAGAAAAATAAAACTATGACGAACGCCGCGACCGCTGCCAAAAAGTCCGATTGAAAACGTGCGCGAATTATGTCGACGACCGTAACCGCATTTAACTTGCGAGCCAACAGAGCGACGCGCTTGCCGAAAATTCCCAGCACAAGGAAAATCGCCGTCACTTGCACGACCGCCATATAAATCCAGCCGAAGCCGACTTGAAACGCCATACCGGGACCGCCGACGAAACTTGAAACGGAACTGTACGTTGCGACGGTTGTCATTGCCAAAACAAAGCCGCCGAGTTCGCGGTTGCCGACGAAATAACTGCTGACGAAATTTTTTCCCGCCTGCTTGTGACGGACGAAAATACTTATCGCAACCATAACGCCCATGAACGCGAGCAACGGCAAAAGTAAAATCAGAGAGCGAAGATTACTTTCCATCGTCATCGCCCTCCAAATCCATGTCTGTGAAAAGTTTTCGGCTCAAAATTGCGCTGATAAAAATCGCGACGAACCATACGCCGACAGTTCCCAGCAACGCCCACAACGGCAGGTGAAAAATTTTCACGTCAAGCGACGCCGTGCCGAAACCCGCGACAAACCAAAAAATAATCAGCCCGACCAACGCAAGACCCGTGTAAATTGCTTCGCGTCTGACCAAGCTGAACTTTTGCGCGTCGTTAAACGCACGATTATTTTTTTTCATGATACAACCTCCAAGTCTCGTCTCCCGCGATTGAGAGTACAAGCTTAATTTTCGCGCCGAATTTTATATTGTTGTCGCCGCGCTGTCAAATAAGTTTTTCGGAACACGGCAGGAAAAATTTTTTCGGACGCGAAATTTCCCGCCGACATAATCGTCAAATGATTTTTTGGAGTGATTTTTATGGTTTGGGATTTTTTCAACCGACTGAAAAATAATTTTGAGCTTGTCGACTTGACGCACCCGATGAGCAATGACAGCCCGTATTGGGCGGGAATTCCCGACGGTTCAGTTGAACTCGGCAAGACGTGTTTCGATTGGGGCAACCCGATGCTTGACTGCCTGATTCAAACGTTCAAGTTCCCCGGTCAATTCGCCACGCATATCGATTTCCCCGGTCACTTCGTCAAAGGCGGCGCGTTGTCGGAAAGTTACGGCGCGGCGAACATGATTTACCCGCTGTGCGTCGTCGACATCACGGAAAAAGTTGCGGCTGACGTTCACTACGCGGTTACGGCTCAAGACATTATCGATTACGAAAAAATTTACGGCGAAATTCCCGACGGAGCTTTTGTTGCACTCCACAGCGGCTGGTCAAAACATTGGCCGAACATGGACGCGATTTCGGGCATTGCGGACGACGGCAGCGAAAATTTTCCCGGTTGGTCACTCGACGCGCTCAAATATATTTACGAGATGCGCAACGCCGCCGCGAACGGTCACGAAACTTTGGACACGGACGCATCAAAACTTGCGGCTGAGGCGGGCGACTTGGCTTGCGAACGTTACGTTTTGTCGAAAGGAAAACTTCAAGTCGAAGTAATGACGAATCTCGATAAAGTTGCTCCCGCCGGAGCAATTCTTTTTGTAATGTGGCCGAATATCGTCGGTGCAACGTGATTGCCTGCGCGATTGATTTCCTTTACGCCAATTAAATAAACGTCGCTAAAAATTTTTTTGAGAACATGGCAGGAAAATTTACATATACGACAGAATCAACCCGTCATAACGGTTGCGGGGTTGATTGATTCAGTCCGGTCGCCCCCCTTCCCGGGCGGTGAAAGTGTTGCTTGAAATTATTTTCAGATTGTGTTAGATTATGCGCGGTTTTAAACGTACTCAAAAATTTTGAGGAGGTTTTTTTTCATGGCAGTCAGTTTGAAAAAAGGTCAGAAAGTTGATCTCACGAAAACAAATCCCGGCTTGAAAGAAATTCTTATCGGTCTCGGCTGGGACACCAACAAGTACGACGGCGGCAGTGAATTCGACCTTGACGCGGCGGCTTTCCTGCTTAACGGCAACGGCAAAGTCAACAGCGACGATGATTTTATTTTCTACCAGAATCTCAAGCACGCTTCCGGCGCGGTTGAACACATGGGCGACAACTTGACCGGCGAAGGTGAAGGCGACGACGAAGAAATTCAAATCGACCTCGGCAAAGTTCCCGAAAACGTCGCGAAAATTGATTTCACCGTCACGATTTACGAAGCGGACGAACGCAAGCAAAATTTCGGACAAGTCGAAAACGCTTTCATTCGCGTTGTGAACAAGGCGACCAACGAAGAACTCATCCGTTACGATTTGGGCGAAGATTTTTCAATCGAAACCGCCGTTGTTATCGGCGAACTTTATCGCAACAAAGGCGAATGGAAATTCAACGCAATCGGTTCCGGCTTTGAAGGCGGACTTGCCGCGCTCTGCAAAAACTTCGGCGTCAACGTGTGATTAGGGACAAGGGACTAGGGACAAGGGACAAGAGATAAGCTGAAAACTTTTCCCTTGTCCCTTTTCCCTTGCCACTTGAAAGGAGAATTTATCAATGGCTGTTAATCTTCAAAAGGGTCAAAAAGTTTCGCTCAAAAAATCCAACGGCAAAAAACTTTCCAAACTCATGGTTGGTCTCGGCTGGGACGCTGCAGAAAAAAAATCCGGCGGCGGATTTTTCAGCAGTCTTTTCGGCTCGTCACCCGAAAATATCGACTGCGACGCATCTGTTTTCGTCTGTCAAGGCGGCAAGTTCGTCGACAAAAATGATTTGGTTTTCTTCAACAACCTGGAGCACAAAAGCGGTGCTATTAAACACATGGGCGACAATTTGACCGGCGAAGGCGACGGCGACGACGAACAAATTTTTGTCGACTTGGACAAACTGCCCGCGCAATACGACAAGTTGATTTTCGTCGTCAACATTTATAAAGCCGTCGACCGCAAACAACATTTCGGCATGATTAAAAACGCGTACATTCGGATTATCGACCCCGACAGCCGCGAAGAACTTTGCCGCTTCAACTTGAGCGAAGATTATACCGACATGCTTTCGATGATTGCCGGCGAAGTTTACAGACGCGGCGACGAGTGGAAATTTAACGCTGTCGGTTCCGGCACGAAAGACACGGGTCTCGGCGAATTGAGCGAGCGTTTCAAATGACGAAAAAATTTTTTGCGCTGATAATTGCGGCTCTGTTTTTCGTTGCAACACCCGCACAAGCCGAAAATTTTTCCGACCACAGCGCGGCGAATTTGCCGGGCTCACCTGTCGAAAAATTTTACGCGTCACTTCCAAAAGCCAAAGGCGATTACAAAAGTCGTCAACGCCCAATTATGATTCAAGGCGCAATGAACACGGAAACCGAAGTTTTAATTCGCGCTTTGAAAAATCCCGTGACGTATCGCGAACTGAATTATCTTTTCGTCGCGGGCACGTACAAAAATTATCCCGTCGTGATTGTGCGCACGGAACAAGGCGTGGCAAATGCGGCGGCGGCAACTGCTTTGGCGATTAAAAAGTTCAATCCGATTGCCGTCATCAATCAAGGCACGTCGGGCGGTCATGATTCCTCGTTGAAAGTCGGCGACATTGTTATTGGTGAACGTTCCATCGATAGCAGTGCTATCAAAACCGATTACGCACCTGCCGGCGCGGGAGCACAGTTGACGGCTCAAGAAATGCGCGGCACTTATTCCTACGACAAAGCAAAAAAAATTTTTGTTCCGTACAAGGAATATTCTGCCGACACGACGCTTTTCAACATTGCATTTGCCGTTGCCAACGCGCACGAAGAATTTAACACCGTCACGGGCGTCATTGCCACGACAAATACTTGGCTCAACAACATCGATTATATAAATTTCCTGCACGAAACTTACGGCTCAAGTTGTGAAGAAATGGAAACCAATTCCGCCGCGCAGATTTGTCACACGACGGGCATTCCGTTTATCGGCATTCGTGTCATTTCCAACAATATCCTAACCGCAAATCCATACGTTCCCGAATCCGCGATTGTAGCGCAGGATTTTGTTTTGCTCGTCGTTGAAAAATATATTCGCGACGTGCTGAAAAAATAATTCGGAGGTTACAAATTGAAAATTACAGGTTTGACTGATGCGCAAGTTCAGGAAGCCAAAGCGAAGTACGGCGACAACTCAATCACCGAACAAGCTCGCGAAGGTTTTTGGGACAAGCTCAAAGGCAATTTCGACGACCCGATAATCAAGATTTTGATTTTCGCGCTGTGCTTGAACGTGTTCTTTGCGTTCATGGGAAAAGCCGAGTGGTATGAATCCGTCGGTATCGCAATGGCGGTTTTGCTCGCAACTTTGGTGTCGACTTTTTCCGAATACAAAAACGAAAGCGCGTTCCAAAAACTTCAGGGCGAAGCGTCGTTGATTAAATGCAAAGTTTATCGCAACGGCGTCGTCACTGAAATTCCGATTACTGATATTACAATGGGCGATTGCGTCCTTTTGCAGACGGGCGACAAAATTCCTGCGGACGGCGTGATTATCGACGGCTCGATTCAGGTTGACCAATCGATTTCGAACGGCGAAGCGAAGGAAGAAAATAAAATTCCCGCGCCGAATTCATCTGCAGACGCCGAAGCCGCCGAAAGTACCGACTTTTTGAATCCGCATAAAGTTTTCCGCGCAGCTGTCGTTGCCGGCGGTTCAGCAGTCATGCGCACGGTTACACTCGGCGACAACACCGTTTACGGAAAAATTGCGGGCGAATTGCAAGTCGACGAAGACCGCGACACTCCGCTTAAATTGAAACTCGGCGACCTTGCCGACCAAATTTCAAAATTCGGTTATATCGGCGGTGTTGCCATTGCCGTCGCGTTCATGTTTGAGCGCATCGTTATCCAAAACAATTTCGACGGCGCGTTGATGGCGGCTTACTGTTCCGATTGGATGAACATTCTTAACAGTCTCGTCGAAGCCGTCATGCTCGCCGTTATAATTATCGTTATGGCGGTGCCGGAAGGTTTGCCGTTGATGATTGCGATTGTTTCCGCGCAGAACATGGGCAAGATGTTAAAAGATAACGTCCTTGTCCGAAAAATTTCCGGTATCGAAACGGCGGGCAGTCTCAATCTTTTGTTCAGCGACAAAACCGGCACGATTACCAAAGGTTTGCTCGAAGTCGTCACGTTTATTGACGGTACGGCGAACTTCACCGAAACTTTCGACAAGCTCGGCGCGAAACTTCAATCGCTGGTATCGCTGTCCGTTCGCTTCAACAACGGCGCAGTCATTGCGGGCGATAAAATTGTCGGCGGCAACATGACAGACCGCGCGTTACTCGGTTTTATTATCGGCAAAGACAATCCGCCCAACGTCACTGTCGGCGACACGGTTCCTTTCGACAGCGCGAAAAAATATTCGATGGCGAAAGTCAGCGGCGATTACAATTTGTGGCTGATTAAAGGCGCGCCCGAACGTTTGCTTGACAAATGCAGTTTTTATTACGACAGCAACGGGCAACGTCAAAAACTCGATTCGACCGCAGAAATTAACGCGAAGATTGACGAACTTGCCAACCGCGCAATTCGCACGCTCGCTTTGGTGACTTACGACGGCGAAGTTGTCGACGGAAACATTCCCGACAGCGGCTTGACTTTTGTCGGCGTCACGGGCATTCGCGACGACGTTCGTCCCGACGCGATTAAAGCTATCGAACAAGTTCATTCGGCGGGCGTGCAAGTCGTCATGATTACCGGCGACAGAAAAGAGACCGCGCAGGCGATTGCTAAGGAAGCCGGCTTGATTGAAATTGACGACGCCATTGTTATCACCAGTACCGAACTCAACGCAATGAGCGACGACGAAGTCAAACAAGCTCTGCCGAAAATTCGCGTCATTGCCCGCGCTTTGCCGACGGATAAAAGTCGTCTGGTAAGATTGGCGCAGGAATTGAATTTGGTTGTCGGCATGACCGGCGACGGCGTCAACGATTCACCCGCGTTGAAAAAAGCTGATGTCGGTTTCGCAATGGGCGGCGGCACCGAAGTCGCCAAAGAGGCCAGCGAAATTGTTATCCTCGACGACAACTTTAAATCAATCGGCAAGGCAATTCTTTACGGTCGCACAATCTTTAACTCGATTCGCAAATTTATCATCTTCCAGTTGACAATCAACGTCGGCGCGGTTTTGATTTCGTTCGTCTGTCCGTTGCTCGGTTTGGAAAATCCGCTGTCGATAACGCAAATTCTCTGGGTCAACCTCGTCATGGATACGTTGGCGGCTCTCGCGTTCGGCGGCGAACCTGCGCTCGATCGTTACATGGAAGAGGAACCGAAACGTCGCGACGAAAAAATTATCAGCCCGTACATGTTGTCGGCTATCGGAATGGGCTCGCTGTGGAGTTTCGCAATGAGTTTGGTTTTCCTGCTCACGGATTTTTCACGGGAACATTTCCGCGACATAAATCCCGAAGGCGTCAATTTCACGTTCGGCGGCGACAGCGTTTATGTCTTGACGGGATATTTCGCGTTCTTCATTTTTATGGCGGTGTTTAACGCGTTCAACGCCCGCACCGACAGAATTAATCTGTTCGACAATATCGGCGGCAATACCGGATTCCTGCGCGTTATGGCGTTGATTGTCGTCGTGCAAGTGGCAATGACTTACCTCGGCGGCGCGATTCTGCGTTGCTACGGCTTGACGGGCGGCGAATGGATTTTCGTCCTTGCAATGGCGTTTACGATTATTCCCGTGGACATTGTTCGCAAATTGGTCGTCGGCGGCTCGAAATAAAAATCAGTCGTCGCGCTACAAAAAATTTCAATCGGCTTGTTGAAAATTTCAGCAAGCTTTTTTTGTCGGTGTCATTGAGTTTTGATAAATTGCCGGTACGGCACGGGCGTTGCAGACTTCAAAGAATAAAAAATTTTTTAAAGCTCTGCGCTACAGTTTTGGTTTCAACGATACAATTTTAGAACTGCAGGATTTTTTTTTATCAACGAACGCGGCAGGTTGAACACTTTGGCAAAAATTTTTTCGACAGGATATTTCGGCGGCGTGAAGAATTTTTCTGTCGAAACAGCCCAAATTTTTTTGGAGGTACATACAATGACCAAAGATGAATTCCTGCAATTTTTGCGCGACCCAGATGTCTGCAAAGAAATTTTCGAGATCGTCAAGAAAGGCGGCAAGCCTGCAGTCGTCGCACCGCAAGTTCAGCCGCAACAAAAATTTTCGTCGATAGCCGACAAACTCAAAACCGTTTATCCGAATGCCAATGCGCCGCAAATTCAGCCGCAACCTGCGCCGCAAATTCAACCGACACCTCAACCTGCGCAACCGCCGAAAAATAACGCTCCGAAAGGTTCCGGTTCGCTTGCCGACAAATTGAAATTCCTGCGCGGGCATTTGGATAAAGTTCGCGAAGAAGAACAAATTGCGGCGGCGAAAGCCCAAGAAAAATCTCCTGCGGAAAAATATACCGTTATCTCGAATCGTCGTTGCCCGATCTGCGAAAAGGATACCCGCGTCGTAAAGACAAAGTCGCGAATCAACGTAGAAAAGCGCGATTTGGATTACTGCATTCATTACAAAGATTTCGACCCGTATCTTTACACGGTTCTTACCTGCGAACACTGCGGTTTTGCTGCCGAAGAGAAAAAATTTTCCGGTGCCTGGCCGAATAAACTTAAGGAAACGTTGCGCGAATTCTTGAAGCAAAACGATATGAAGTTTCCGTTTGTCGAGGAACGCAACGCCGAAGATGCGTTGTCGCTTTTCGAGTTGGCAATTTTATTTTCGGAAATGACCGACCAGTCCAAAGGCAGACAGGCGATTTTGAATTTGAACGCGGCGTGGGTGTGTCGTTGCGAAGGTTTTGCCGACAGAGAACGTGACTTCATGGAACAAGCCGCCGTTGATTTTGAGGTTGCATTGGAAAATGAACGCTGGCCGATTAACGGAATTTCGGACGACATGGCAACTTATCTTTGCGCCGCGATTTATTTCCTGATTAACGAATACGACAAGTCGACGACGTGGCTCGGCAGGATAATGAACAACGCGAATTTGCGCGCAACCGCTCCGAAACTTTTTGAACAAGCACGCGACATGTGGCAAGACATTAAACGTGCCAATAAAGCTTGAGGCGAGGTTTTTGTTATGGAAAATTTTTCGCCCGCAATTTCCGTGATTGTGCCCGTGTACAACGCGGAAAAATATTTGCCCGCATGTCTTGAATCAATTTTGAATCAGACATTCACGGATTTTGAATTGCTCGTTGTCGACGATTGCTCGACCGATTCAAGTTACGTCGTTGCCGAAAATTATCTTGAACGATTCGGCGGGCGGCTGAAAATTATTTCGCTCCCCGAAAACACCGGCTCCGGTGCCGTGCCGCGAAATGTCGGGCTTGACTTGTCGCAAGGCAAATACGTTTACTTCATGGATGCCGATGATTTTTTGCTCGATACGGCATTGGAAATTTTTTGCGATTACGCCGAAACTTTTCAAGCGGAAGTTATTTATACGGAGCGCGGCTTTAACTGTGTCGAAGATATTTTTTCACAAAATCTCGTCGAAAGTTTTTGGAACCCGCCGAAATTTGCTTCGGAACGCCCGACACTCTACACGGACGACCTTGCCGCTCGCGTCGAAAAATTTCTTAACCTTGCAGTCGGAATGCCGCCGTGGGAAAAATTTTTCAGACGTAATTTTCTCGTCGACAACGACATAAAATTTCCCGCAATGCGCATTTCCGAAGATATTGTTTGGACGTTCAAAATCATCTGTACGGCGAAAAAAATTCTTCGCGTGCCGACGCCGCTTTATGTTCACCGCACAAATAAAATTTCGATGACCGGTCGAAAACGCACGCCGCAAGACGAAATAAAATTTTGGTTGAACCCGATGATAAACGGCATTGATTGCCTTAACGAATTCATGAACGGTTTTGAAATTTTCAATCGGGCGGACGATTTGCGACTGCGCGTCCTGAATTTTTTCGCGAAGATACAACTTGACTTTATGGCGGGCGCGTTCAAAGCTTTGGAGCGTCACGAAGTCTATAAAATTTTTGTCGACGAAATTTCAAAGAGAAACGGCAATCACAGCGCGCTTATTGCTTATCTGCTGTTAATGACGAACTTTTATCGAAGTGAGCTGACAAAATGAAAGTCTCCGTGATTGTTCCAATGTACAACGCCGAAAAATATTTGCCCGCATGTTTTGAATCAATCTTGAATCAAACTTTCACGGATTTTGAATTGCTCGCGGTGGACGATTGCTCAACCGATTCAAGCGTTAAAGTTGCCGAAAGTTACCGTGAAAAATTTGACGGGCGGCTGAAAATTATTTCGCTTCAACAGAACACCGGTAACCCGTCAATCCCGCGCAACGTCGGTTTGGAAAATTCCTGCGGCAAATATGTTTTATTCGTCGACAACGACGATTTGTTAATGCCGAACGCGCTTGAAATTTTTTTCGACACGGCGGAAAATTTTCGGGCGGATGTCGTTTACACTCGGCGCGGTTACATGTGCGACGAATTTGGAAATGTTACTGTCGCGGCTTTGGACAAAAATTCTGCGTTTGTCGAAAATCCGACGCTCGAAACCGGCGACATTGGCGAACGCGTGAAAAATTTTTTGCGGACATGTTACGGTTGGGCACCGTGGGCAAAATTCGTGCGGCGCGATTTTCTCGTCACGAACAAAATTTTTTTCCCGCATGTGAAAATTTCCGAAGACGTGCTTTGGTCGTTCAAAGTAATTTGCGCGGCGAAAAATTTTTTGCATGTGCCGACGCCGCTTTACGTTCACCGCGAACTGAAAAATTCTTGGTCGCAAATTCAGCGGGAGCCCGCCGACGAAATAAAATTTTGGATTGATCCGCTCGTTAAAGGTTTGGAATATCTCGATTCGTTCATGGACGAAAATAATTTCTTCGCGCAGAATCCGAATTATCGCTTTGAAGTTACGAATTTTTTTGTTAAAATGCAAGTCGCGGGAATGCTCGGCGCGCTCGAAAAATTGAGCCGCAACGAACTTTACGAAATTATTCGCCGCGAATTTTCCGCAAGCCGACACGCCGCGTTGATTGCAAATCTGTTCGTGTTCATGGCTTATTATCGCGATAAAAATCGGGGGTGAAACGATGCAACTCGGCAAGGGACAAAAAATCCCGCTCAACGAAAACAATCTGATTATCAAATTCGACAGACCGACGACCGCGCTTGAAATTGACACGGCGGCTTTTTTGACGGGCACGAACGGAAAAGTTGCCGGCGACGAAGATTTTGTTTTCTACGGCAACGCTCGCCACAATTCCGGCTCCGTCATTTTGAGCGGCGACGCATTGGAAATTGACCTGTCGAAAGTTCCTCGGCACGTCGAAAAAATTTCTTTGACGGCAACGATTTACGACGCGGAAAAACGTCGACAAAATTTCGGAATGCTTCGCGGTGCACAGTTAAAAATTTTCGGTACGCGTTCGGAAATTGCGACGTTCCCGCTTGAAAATTTCACCGTCGAAAACGCGATTGTTCTCGGCGAAGTTTATCGTTACAAAGGCAACTGGAAATTCAACGCGACCGGTGCCGGATTCAGCGGAGGACTTGCCGCGCTGTGCAACGATTTCGGTATCGAAGTCAACGACGTTCAACCTGCGCCGCCGCCGCCCGAACCGCCGAAACCGAAAATTGATACGAATCGTTCGGGAATTCGTTCGCAAGGCATTAACATGGGACGTAACGGAAATTCCGAACGTGTCGACACTCGCCGCGAAAATTCTCCGCAACCCAAAAAAGTTGAACTTCGCAAGGGGCAGAAAGTCAGTCTCGTCAAAAAAGGTGCGACGCTCGGCGAAATTGTCATCAATCTGAATTGGAGCCAACCCGCGCAGAAGTCGGGATTTTTCGGACGCTTTTTGAATCGCGGTATCGATTTGGATTTGGCTTGTCTGTTTGAACTTAAAGACGGAAATATCGGCGGAATTCAAGCACTCGGCAACCATTTCGGCGAACTCGATTATCCGCCTTACATTTCGCTTGACGGCGACGACAGAACCGGTGCGGTTGCGGCGGGCGAAACAATTCGCGTCAACGGAAAATTTACCGACAAGATTCGTCGAATTTTGGTCTACACGTTCATTTACGAAGGTGCTGCCGATTGGGAAGAAGCCAAAGGCGTCGTTACCGTCAAATGCCCCGGCAGTCCCGAATTGATTGTGCGCATGGACGAATACGGCTCGCGGAAACGAACCTGCGCGATTGCTCTGCTTGAAAATGTCGGCGGCACGTTCAGCGTCGAAAAAGTTGTTGAATTCTTCGACGACTCGGAACAAATGGATCGTGCTTTTGATTGGGGCTTGCGTTGGACGACCGGCAGAAAGGATTAATTATGGACGTTGCGTACTGGTTGAAAGATGATTGCGTCGAAGTCAATTCCGCCGTAACAGACCACGAAGAAATTCTGGCGCGGCTGTCTGAACTTATGGACGCGGGCGGCAACATCAGCGACAACAATAACTATCGGGAAATTTTTTTCGGCGAAGAGTACCGCTTGTACACGGACACTTTCAAAGATAAAACGCATTTAGGTACAACGCTCCGATTTGTTAAAGGCGTGATGATTATTGCCGTCACTTGCGGCGACGTGAAGTCACCCGGTATTTCAGCGGTCACAATTCCCAAAGGTATTTATTTTCCGTCGAACGACATTGCGAACAATCCTGCGCGACTGTTCATTTCCGTTGCATTTCCGACGGACGGAAGTTTCGGACATGTGAAGTTTGCTTACGAACTTGAAAAAATGCTTGCCGACGAAACTTTCAAAGACGCGCTGATTAACGCGAAGTCCGCCGAAGAATTTTTAAATCTTGTCAACGCCAAAGAACACGGAACTTTTTCCGCCGACAATTCGCGGGAAAATCTTCCGCAAAATATTACCAACACGAAAAGGAGAGGTTCATCAATGGCTATCAGTTTGCAGAAGGGTCAGAAAGTCGACCTCACAAAAGGCAACCCCGGTTTGAAGAAAATTCTTATCGGGCTCGGCTGGGACACCAACAAATACGACGGCGGTTTCGATTTCGACTTGGACGCGGCGGCGTTCCTGCTCAACGGCACCGGCAAAGTCAACAGCGACGACGATTTTGTTTTCTACAACAACCTCAAGCACAAGAGCGGCGCGGTTGAACACATGGGCGACAACTTGACCGGCGAAGGCGAAGGCGACGACGAAGAAATTAAAATCGACCTTGAAAAAGTTCCCGCGAACGTCGATAAGATTGACTTCACCGTCACGATTTATGACGCCGAATCGCGCAAACAAACTTTCGGGCAAGTCAGCAACGCTTACATTCGCGTCGTCGACGAAATGACCGGCAAAGAAATTATCCGCTACGATTTGGGCGAAGATTTTTCCGTCGAGACTGCGGTTGTCGTCGGCGAAATTTATCGCAACAAAGGCGAATGGAAGTTCAACGCTATCGGCGCGGGCTGGAGCGGCGGTTTGGCGGCTCTCGGCAAAAATTACGGCGTCAACGTTTGAAAAGCAATTAGGAATTAGGAGTTAGGACTTAGGAATTTTTACGCGAATTAATTTCACATTCCACATTCCTAATTTATAAAAAAGTCCCCCGGCGTTTGGTCGAGGGATTTTTTTGTTGTTGAAAAAGTTTCAGCGACAAATATAATTTGCTTTGCGAAGGGAGTTTTTAACTTGAAAATATTTTTTTCTGCAGGCGAAGTGTCGGGCGACGTGCACGGTGCAAGTCTCGCTCGCGAAATAAAAAAAATTTCCCCGTCAACTGAACTTGTCGGTTTCGGCGGTGATTTAATGGCGGCGGCGGGCGTCAAACTTGTGCGCAACTGCAAAGATTACAACGTTATGGGCGTCGTCGAAGTCATAAAAAATTTGCGGCGGATTTTGAAACTGCTGGACGACTTGACGGAAATTATCCGCGCCGAAAAGCCCGATTTGTTCGTGCTGATTGATTATCCCGATTTCAACTGGCGGCTCGCCAAACGCGTAAAAAAATTCGGCGTAAAAATTTTGTCGTATATCCCGCCGTCGGCTTGGGCGTGGCGAAAAGGTCGTGCGAAAACCTGCGCGGCGATTGCGGACGAATTCATTGCGATATTTCCGTTCGAGTTACCCGTTTACGAACAGGCGGGCGCAAAAATTTCGTTCCTCGGCAACCCGCTGGTCGACACGGTTAAGCCGTCAATGTCGAAGTCTGAAGCACGAAAATTTTTCAACGTCACGGAAAATGAGCATGTGATTTTGCTAATGCCCGGCTCGCGTCGACAGGAAATAAAACTTTTGTTGCAACCGATGCTTGACGCGGCAAAAATTTTGGCATCAACGCGCCCGACGAAATTTTTCCTGCCGATAGCGGACGGCGTCGATGAAAATTCATTGCGACAAAAAATTTCCGACGCGCAGATTGAAATAACTTTGGTGAATTCGACGCGGCGTTATGACTTGATGCAAATTGCCGATGCGGCGGCGGCAACTTCCGGCACGGTCGTTTTGGAAGCGGCACTTTTGAACTTGCCGTGCGTCGTGCTGTACAAAATGGCTCCGCTGAATTTTTTTATCGGGAAACTTTTGGTCGACATAAAATTTTTCAGCCTGCCGAACATTTTGGCGGACGAAAAAATTTTGACGGAACTTTTACAATCTGAAGTCACGCCCGAAAATATTTCCGCCGAAGTGTTGAAACTTTATCGCGGCGAAGACAATCGGGCTTGCGTCGTCGATAAATTGAAATCAGCCTGCGCGAAGTTGGGAAATTCCGGCTCGGCGTCCCGTGTCGCGAAAAAAATTTTGGAAGTCGCAGGAGGTGACAACACTTGAATTTTGATTTACAATTATTTGCAGAGGACGCACTTGAACGGCAGACGTCAAATCAACTGCGCAAGGGAATTCGTTCGCTGAAAAAGAAAATTGAGGAACACCGCCTTAAAATTAAGGAACCTTGGAAAGTTTATGCCGATTGGTACGAAGAACCCGATAAACAACTTGGCAGAATCGCTCATTGGCTTCACGAAATTAAAAATTTTACCGAATCAATTCAAAGTCGAATCGACGAACTTGAAAAACGAGGTGAACAACCATGATTGGAACGATGGAAAAAGACTCAGTGCGCTATATCATTGAAAGCGTGATTGAATATGCGTATGAATCAATCGAAGACGAAAAAAAAGATCCAAATTCGTTTAATTCGGGGCGTGCGCTGGCGTACTGGGAAGTTTTGGATACAATTCACAGCAGATTAGAAATTTGCGACCAAGACCCGAAAGATTTCGGTTACCCTGACGACTGGGAAAAACCTTTCTTCACCAAATGAAAAACTACACGCGGCTTTTAGCCTACATTAAACCGTACCTCGGACTTTTCGGGCTGGCGATAATCTGCATAATCATTGCGTCGGGCGCGAATCTTTACTTGCCGTGGATTATCAAAGATATGATTGACAAAGTGCTTGCCGAACGCGATATGGAAATGCTCAACTTCATTTCGGTAAGTATCGTCGTCGTGTTCGCCATTCGCGGATTTTTTTACTATTGGCAATCGTATTTGGTTTCGTATATCGGTCAACGCGTCGTCGTGGACGTGCGCGAAGTCATGTTCCGAAAATTTCAGCGGATGCCGATGGCTTATTTCGACAAGCACCAAACGGGCGAAACGATGAGTTTTTTGACCAACGACGTAAACGCAATTCAATCCGCGCTTGTCGACAACTTAATCGATATGTTCACCGAAGGCGCGATTTTAATCGGCTCAATCGTCATGATGCTTTATCTCGACTGGAAATTGACGCTGTTGACTTTGGTGACGGTTCCGCTTGTCGGTTCGGCAATGCGCATTTTCGGCAAAAAAATTAAATCGACAAGCCGCGTAATTCAAGAGAGACTTGCCGACATTACGTCATTGTTGCAGGAAAGTATTTCGTCCGTACGCGTCGTGAAATCTTTCGTTCGCGAAGACTACGAGATTGAACGCTTTAAAGTTGAAAACGAATTGAACTTCAAGGCGACAATCGATAACGTAAAAATTTCCAGTCTTTTGACGCCGACGGTTGAATTTCTTGCGGCGGTTGCGGTTACGTTTATCGTCTGGTTCGGCGGCTATGAAGTCGTCAACGGAATCATGTCGGCGGGCGCGCTGGTTGCGTTCCTGACTTACGCCGTCAACCTTGCAAATCCAGTCAAAAGATTGTCGCGAATCTACGGCAAAATTCAAAAGGCAATGGCGGCTATCGATCGAATTTTCGGCGTGCTGGACATGCCCGAAACCGTCAACGACAAACCGGACGCGATTACTTTGCCGAAAGTTCACGGACAAGTTTCCGTCAAAAATGTGACGTTCAGTTATGACGACGTGCACAATGCGCTTGAAAACGTGAGCTTTGACGTTCAACCGGGTCAAATGATTGCATTTGTCGGACCAAGCGGCGCGGGCAAGTCAACCATTGCGAATTTAATTCCGCGATTTTACGACGTTGCAACGGGCGCGATTGAAATTGACGGGCACGACATCCGCGACGTTACCGTTCATTCACTGCGCGAACAAATCGGTATCGTACCGCAGGAAACCTTGCTGTTTTCGACGACGGTAATGGAAAATATTCGTTACGGGCGACTTGACGCGACGGACGACGAAGTTATCGCGGCGGCGAAGGCTGCCAACGCCGACATTTTTATTCGCGAACTGCCCGAAGGTTATCAAACGCAAATCGGTGAACGCGGCTTGAATTTGAGCGGCGGACAACGTCAACGCATGGCAATTGCGCGGGCAATGCTCAAGAATCCGCAAATTTTGATTCTCGACGAAGCAACTTCGGCACTTGACACGGAGAGCGAAAAAATTGTGCAGGCGGCACTTGATGACTTGATGGTCGGGCGAACAAGTTTTGTTATCGCGCACAGGCTCAGCACGATTTTTGCGGCGGATAAAATTTTCGTTATCGATCACGGGCGCGTTTGCGAATCCGGCACGCACAAGGAACTTTTGGAACTCGGCGGCGTCTACAGCAATCTTTACAATATCCAATTCAGTTCGCTGTGAAAAATTTTTCGGCAACGTCAAAGCAACCGTTAAAAAATTTTTCAGCTGTTTCCAATGCAAAAAATTTTTCCGCGTGCTAAAATCTGTTCATAACATTTAAAGGAGGTTTCTTATGCAGACAAAATTTTTCGCGGTGCTGTTTTTTTCGTTGATGATGATTTTTTCGTCGGCGAGTGCAAAAGATATTTACGCTTCAAGCAATGACGGTTGCGACTACTACGTTATGACCGAAACGGTTGACAAACGCGAATTCACGACCAACGTGAGCGGAAAGAATTATCCCGTTACTGAAGTGACCGTCAACGTCAAAAAAATTCGTGCCGGCGAATTGGTTGCCATTCAACATTGGAAATTTACTTCGATTAACTATCGAACGTGGCAATATTCCATCGACGACACAGAGCGTGGCTCGTTCAGTTCATTGAAGAGCATGTACGCGCAGAAAATTTTGGAAACCACAGGTATGTGGTAAAATTTTGAGGTGAGTTTCATGAAAAAATTTTTTACAGCATTATTTATCGGCGCGTTCATTTTCGGCGTCGGTGCAACGAATATTCAAACCGCAAATGCCGAATCGCCTCTCGACAAAATCAAAGAAACTCAAGATAAACTTGACAAACAGAAAAAGAAATTCGACGAGCAGAAAGACAAATTCGATAAGGCACGCGAACAATTCGGCGGTGATAATTCCAATCGTCCTGAACCGCCGAAAGATGAAAACGGTAATCCGATGCCTCCGCCCGACAGAAATTCAAACGGCGATAATTCCAATCGTCCTGAACCGCCCAATCACGACGGCAACAATTCCAACGTTCGCAAATAATTTTCCACGAAAAATTTTCAAGGAGTGATTGTCATGAAAAAATTTTTGAGCGGTCTGGTACTTGCCGCATTTGTTTTCGGGCTTGGCGCAATTGACACTCAAGTTGCAAGTGCGGCGTCACCTTTCAAAAAACCCGGGTACTCGCAACATATACCCAAACCGCCGAAAGATAATAAACACGACGGCGAACAAACCAGACAACGCTACGGCAAAACTCAACAAAAATATCGTTGATAACATTGTCCCGAAAAATTTTTACGCAAGCAAAAATCCCCCGACGTTGTGTCGAGGGATTTTTTTGTGCTCATTGTGAATTCAAAATTTCATTACGCATTGCGAATTACAAATTGCAGTTTACATGCCGGCTTGAGCCGCAACTTCAGCCGCGAAGTCGGTTTCTTTCTTTTCGATACCTTCGCCGAGCTGATAACGTGCAAAGCGCAAAACTTTTTCGCCGCCGAGAATATCTTTAACGGTTTTTTCGCTGTCTTTGACGAAAATTTGTTCGATAAGGCAAACTTCCTTGTAGAACTTGTTGATGCGTCCCATAACCATCTTTTCGACGATTTTTTCGGGCTTGCCTTCTTCGAGAGCTTGTTTGCGGAGAACTTCTTTTTCGTGTTCGAGTTCGGACGCGTCGACACCTGCGCGGTCAACAGCCATCGGATTCGCCGCCGCGATTTGCATTGCGACATCTTTGCCAAGTTCGTCGGTGCCGCCCGTCATGTCGACGAGCACGCCGATTTTGCCGCCCATGTGAATGTAAGTGGTGAGCTTGCCGGAAGTTTCATACGTGACGAAACGACGAATCGAAATTTTTTCGCCGATTGTTGCGGTCGCTTCGGTGACGAGGTCGGCAACTTTTTTGCCGTCGATAACACCTTCGTTGAGCGCGTCGAGGTCAGCGGGTTTCGCTTCAGCAATGTATTCGATAACTTTCTGCTCAAGAGCGCGGAAGTTTTCGTTGTTGGCGGTGAAGTCGGTTTCGCAGTTGACTTCGAGCAGGACGCCGGTTTTGCCGTCTTTGGAAACGAACGCCGCAACAGCACCGTCAGCCGCAGTACGACCGGCTTTTTTCGCAGCTTTGGCGATACCTTTTTCGCGCAACCAGTCAATCGCTTTTTGCATATCGCCGCCGGTTTCGGTCAAAGCTTTTTTGCAATCCATCATGCCTGCGCCGGTTCTTTCGCGCAATTCTTTAACATCTTTTGCACTGATAGCCATATATGAGAAAATCTCCCTTCAGTCGATTTTAAGGGACAAGAGTAAAGGGACAAGGGAAAAACTTTTCCCTTTGCACTTCTCCCTTATCCCTTATCCCTTAATTAATTTTCTTCGTTTTCTTCGGACGCTTCGGCGTTTTCGGCACCTTGGTTGCCTTCAAGCATCGCATCTGCCATTTTCGCGGTCAACAGTTTCACCGCACGAATCGCGTCGTCGTTGCCGGGGATAACGTAATCAATTTCGTCGGGGTCGCAGTTCGTGTCAACAATCGCGACAATCGGAATGTTGAGTTTGCGCGCTTCTGCAACGGCAATGCGTTCTTTGCGCGGGTCGACGACGAACAACGCGCCCGGCAATTTGGTCATTTCTTTGATGCCGCCGAGATATTTTTCAAGACGAGCCATTTCGTGACGAAGTTGCATGACTTCTTTTTTCGTCAAGACTTCAAACGTGCCGTCCTGCTCCATCATCTGCAATTCTTTCAAGCGATTGATACGTTTTTGAATCGTTTGGAAGTTGGTGAGCATACCGCCGAGCCAGCGTTCGTTGACGAAAAATTGTCCGCTGCGAAGAGCTTCCTCTTTGACGGCTTCTTGAGCTTGTTTTTTCGTGCCGACGAACAAAATCGATTTGCCTTCTTCGGCGACGGAACGAACGAAATTGTAAGCTTCGTCGACTTTGCGAACGGTTTTTTGCAAGTCGATGATGTAAATTCCGTTGCGTTCGGTGAAAATGTAGCGCGCCATTTTCGGATTCCAACGACGTGTTTGGTGCCCGAAGTGCACGCCCGCTTCCAAAAGCTGTTTCATTGAGATAACTGCCATTTGAAATTCCTCCTGTTTTGTCGTCCGCAGAACATTTTTCGCGCCGATTAACAGTTGTCGGGTGTCCAGATGTCAGGCTTAGGGAAAAAACTTGTCCCTAGTCCCTTGTCCCTTGTCCCTTGTCCGCACAGGTCGACGCTCCGTCCCGCGTGGATTGTTGAATGCGGCAGATTATAACACAGGAATTTTTTCGCGGCAAGATTTTTCGACGATAAAATTTTTTCGCGGCAAGATTTTCCTGAAGTAAATCTGAATTCTTAGTTTGACATTAAAAATCTATCGTGCTAAAATTTTCGCGTCGACAGGCAGGAGAGGCAGTCGCGGGAAATTTTTTTCACGAGGAAAGTCCGGACTCCACAGAGCGGCGTGCCGGGTAACGCCCGGTGAGAGTAATCTTAAAGACAGTGTCACAGAAAAGAAAACCGCCTGTTAAGGGGTAAGGGACAAGAGATAAGGGATAAGTTCAAACCCCTTCACCCTTCTCACTTGTCCCTTGTCCCTTATCGGGTAAGGATGAAACGGCAGGGTAAGAGCCTACCGGTTGCCGAGTAATCGGCAAGCCTGACAAACCTCACGTGGAGCAAAACTAAATAGGAAAGGGTTGAGGTTGCTCGCTGACCTTTCGGGTAAGTTGCTAGATTCGGGCGGCAACGTCCGAGCCAGATAAATGACTGCCATTATACAGAATCCGGCTTATTGACTGCCTGTCGACATACGCGGAATTTTTCAACGTCGCTGCAAATTTCGCGGCGGCGTTTTGACTTTTAAACGGCAAAATTTTTTGTGTTAATTCATGCTTTAATCACGTCAGAAGATTATAATTCCCTTAAATTTCTAGAGAGGAAGTGGCTGATTTTGAGGAGATTTTTGCGAGCGTTAATGATGGTGATGGTTTTGTTGGCATTTTGCACGCCCGTGAATGCTACGGAACAAGCTTTCAGAGTCGGTGACCAAGGTTCTGAAATTGCCGAGATTCAAGGCAAACTTGTCCTTTTGGGCTACGACGTGATGGCGGATGGCGATTTCGGTCCCGCGACGGTTGCGGCGATTAAAGAATTCCAAAAGGCTAACGGTCTCCAAGTGAACGGCTTGATTGGTCCTGCGACCTATGCGGCACTTTTGGGCAGAGACATGCCCGATATCAGCCGCGGCGTGAATTACATTGCGCGCAGAATTATTTCTTCGGCAATGGATTACATGGGCGTTCCTTACGTTTTCGGTGGAACAAGTCCTTACGGTTTTGACTGTTCCGGTTACGTGCAATACGTCTTCGCTCACGCGGGTATCAGCTTGCCACGCACTGCCGACGTTCAATACGAGGAAGGTACGCCAGTTTCCACAGCCGAATTGGTTCCCGGCGATTTGGTTTTCTTCACGACCTACACTTACGGCGCGTCGCATGTCGGAATTTATGTCGGTGACGGCAATTTTATCCACGCCAGTTCCAGTCGCGGAGTTACGATAAGTTCACTGAGTGAAGCTTATTACAGCTCGCGTTACATTGGCGCACGCAGAATTTTGTAAGTCTATGGAGACTTCGACAAACAAAAGTCCTTCGGTCAGCCGAGGGGCTTTTTTAATTAGGAGTTAGGAATTAGGAATTAGGAGTTGTTAACGCGGAATTTTTATCGTGACGTGCGGGTGTCCGAAAACTTTTTTGACGGCACAGCGGTGACTTTGCTATAATTTCCGCGAAAAATTTCCGAGGAGTGATAATTTTGTTCGGGTTCTTGAAGAAACTTTTTTTGGGCGACGACAACGAGAAGGAAATCAAACGTCTTCAGAAGACTGTCGATAAAATCAACGCACTGGAGGCACAATATCAAAATTATACCGACGACAAATTGACGGCGGCGACGGATAATTTTCGCGAACGACTTGCCGCAGGTGAAACTATGGATGATATTTTGCCGGAAGCTTTTGCCGTCTGTCGTGAAGCCTCGCGCAGAGTTTTGGGTATGCGACATTTCGACGTTCAGTTGATGGGTGGCATGTGTCTGCACGAAGGCAAAATCGCCGAAATGAAAACCGGCGAAGGTAAAACTTTGGTTGCGACGTTGCCCGTGTATTTGAACGCGCTCGGCGGCAAAGGCGTTCACATGGTCACCGTCAACGATTATCTTGCCACACGCGACTCCGAATGGATGGGGCGACTTTATCGATTTTTGGGCTTGAGCGTCGGTTTGATTCTGCACGACATGGATTTTCCCGAAAGAAAATTCGCGTACAGTTGCGATGTCACTTTCGGCACGAATAACGAATTCGGCTTTGACTATCTGCGCGACAACATGGTCGTTCACGAAGAACAGATGGTTCAGCGTCCGTTGAATTTCGCTATAGTCGACGAAGTTGACTCGATTTTGATTGACGAAGCCCGCACGCCGTTAATTATTTCCGGACCGGGTGCGAAGTCGACGGAAATTTATGCGGTTATGGCTCGCGCAGTTGCCAACCTTAAAGAGGGCGAAGATTACAAAGTCGACGAAAAACAAAAGACCGTTGCGCCGAATGATGAAGTCGTCCCGAAGATTGAAAAAATGTTGGGCATCCAAAATCTCTACGCGCCCGAAAATATCGAGTACAGTCACTGCTTTACGGCGGCACTTCGTGCAAAAGCTTTGATGAAACGCGACCGCGATTATGTTGTCCGCGACAACGAAATTATTATCGTCGACGAATTCACCGGTCGATTGATGACGGGGCGCAGATATTCCGACGGACTTCACCAAGCGATTGAAGCTAAAGAAGGCGTCAAAATTCAGCGCGAATCGCAGACGTTGGCGACGATAACTTTCCAGAATTATTTTCGCATGTACGAAAAACTTGCGGGCATGACCGGTACCGCGAAGACTGAGGAAGACGAATTCTTGAAGATTTACAAGTTGCCCGTCGTTGTTATCCCGACGAACAAGCCCGTTCGACGCGTAGATCATCCCGACGTTGTTTACAAAAACAAACGCGCCAAATATCGCGCCGTGGCGAATACCGTCGAACAAATTCACGCCAAAGGGCAACCGGTTTTGATTGGCACAACGTCAATCGAACAGTCGGAAGAACTCAGCGGCTACCTTAAAAAACGTGGAATTCCTCACAGCGTTTTGAACGCGAAATTTCACGAAAAGGAAGCTCAGATTGTTGCCGACGCCGGACAACGCGACGCCGTCACGATTGCGACGAACATGGCGGGACGCGGCACCGACATTAAACTTGGCGACGGTGTAGCCGAACTGGGCGGACTTTTCATTATCGGCACGGAACGGCACGAATCGCGGCGAATCGATAACCAGTTGCGCGGGCGTTCCGGTCGTCAAGGCGACCCCGGCGAATCACGATTTTTTATTTCGCTGGAAGATGATTTGATGCGTCTTTTCGCGTCCGAATCAATCGCCAAAGTTATGGACAAGCTCGGCATGGAAGAAGATGAGCCGATTGAACACACGCTGATTACCCGTTCGATTGAACACGCGCAGAAAAAAGTTGAGGCACGAAATTTCGACATTCGCAAGCACGTTTTGGAATATGATGACGTTATGAATCAGCAACGCGAAATTATGTACGGCGAACGTCGCAAAATTCTGCGCGGCGAAAATCTTCGTGACAACATTTCGGGCATGGTCAACCACATAATCAAGCAGGAACTTAATCAGTACGCGAACGAAAAACTTTATCCCGAAGAATGGCAACTTGACGAACTGATTAAAGACGCCGAAAAAATTTTTGCGCCGCCCGGCAGTCTCAAAGTCGACGAACTTTCAAAACTCAGCCGCGACGAACTTAAAGAACGTTTGGAAACTTTGGCGGCGGACGTTTACAAACAGCGTGAAGAAATTTTCACCGCGCCCGTCATGCGTGAACTTGAAAAAGTCGTCATGCTCCGAATCGTCGATAACAAATGGATGGAACACCTTGACCATATGGACATGTTGCGCGAAGGAATTAATTTGCGGGCTTACGGACAGCGTTCACCGCTTGTCGAATACAAAATCGAAGCGTTGGCAATGTTCGAGGAAATGGAAGGCGCAATCCAAGATCAAATCGCGTCGACAATGTATCACGTGGCAGTTGTGCAGAACGAAGCCCCGCCGTCGAACGAACAGCCCGCTCAAGCCGAACAATCCGACGACGACGAACAACCCGCGCAGATTGAGCAAACCGACGAATCACCCGCAGAAAGGAAAGCTCCCGAACCGCCGCAAATTCGTTCACGGGAAGCCGAAGCCGCAATTCGTCGCGAACAGGCGAAAGTTACCGACCGTTTGCAAACTGCGCGTGCAAGTCACGGCGGCGAAACTTCCCCCGCCGAAAGTCAAAAACGTGCCAAAGGTGCCGACGGTAAAAAAATCGGACGTAATGCCCCGTGCCCGTGCGGCAGTGGCAAAAAATACAAAAATTGTTGCGGGCGAAACAAATAGGAGTGATTTATTATGTTTGACATTGCCAAGCGCAACGAACAAGGTCTTTTGGTCTACGACAGCGAGGTTGTTCGCAATTTCTGCACGGAGCGAGAAAACGCGCTCGACGATGAGTACATGGAAAAATTCCGTGTACTTTTCGACAAACGCGACAGAGGCGAAATTTCTCAAGATGAATGCAACCGTTTGTATGCAAAACTGGACGACGAACACACTGCGGCTTGTGAGAAACTTTACGACGAAGAATTCGGCGATAACTCCGCAAACACTGACGCTGAAGATTTTTTTGCACCGCCGATTTTCGCCAACGCTTGAGAGGATACAATCTTGTACGAAATTGTTTTCTACGAAGATCGAAAAGGCAATTCGCCCGTCCGCGATTACACGAATAAACTTGCGCTTGGGAACGACAAAAACAGTCGAATTAAATTTCGGCAGATAAAACGGCACATACAATTTTTGACTAATTGCGGCACAAGAATTGGTGAGCCTGTTGTCAAGCATGTTCGCGGCGAAATTTGGGAACTGCGTCCCTTGCGCGACAGGATTTTGTTCGCGGCGTGGGTCGGCGATTCGTTCGTCTTGCTTCACCAATTTTTGAAGGACACGCAGAAAACTCCTGTCGCTGAAATTGAAAAAGCCGAAAACGAACTTGCTGACTTCAAAGAACGTTTCGGCTGAAAAATTTTTTTGTTACGTCACGGTACAACAAATTGTTTGTCCACTTTTTAAAAGTAACGGCTGAAAAATTTTCGTCATTGCGCATTCCAAATTCATTACGCATTACGAATTAAATCTTGATGCCCAAGTCCCAGGACGAAGGCCAATAAGTTTCCGCAATGTCGAGGATTGGCGGAACCAATTCTTCGACGTTTTTTATTTTGACGAGTCGCCAGTTGCTTGACGTTGCGTCGAATTTTTTACCGCCCAAAGTTTTTACTTCGTCGCCGCGTTTGGCAAATTCCAAAACAAAATTCAACGTGCCAATCATTTTGCCGTATTCGGAATTGTCGCCGACCATTTTGACGTTGAGCGTCGCAGAATTGCCCGAAATGTTTTCGTCGCCGAAATCCGCGTGAATTGCGTCCAAAAGATTTTTCAACTCTGCTGCAAGGAATTTAATCGGCGTTTCGGAAAAATTTTTTGCGTCGCGAAAACTCCCGTCGAAATACGCGGCAATAATTTTGTTAATCAAGCCCAAATGCACGCCGCGAAATTTGTCGTTGTAAAAGCGCAGAATCCTTGAGCCGAATTTGAAAAATAAATCTTTCGGATAAAGTTCGTGGAACTTCGCGCAGTTTTCGGCAAGCACGTCGGTTGCCTCGTCGTAACCGACATCCATCAGCGGTTTCAAATCAACAAGTGCGGCAAAAGTTTTCTCGTCGCGAGAATCAATCGCCGCCAAAATTTTTTTCAGCTCTGAAGTTGGGCTGTTCATAATTCAATCAACTCCAATCAAAAAATTTTCCGCGCCTTGACGACGGGCAACGGGGATTTTAAAATCATTTCAACTTCCAAATTACTGATTGCATTTACGGAGGTGTTTTTATGAACGACGACGATTATTTCCAAAAAAAATCTGCGCCGACACAAAACGAAGGCGATGCACGTTTCGACGTGAGTTCACTCGACGAAGTCACGGACGAAAACGGCAACGGAATTTTTCACATGACGCGGCGTTTCAAATGGATTTTAATTTTGTCGCTGTTGCTTTTAATTGCAGCGGGCGTTTTGATTTATGCCGTGTACAACGACAAACTCGTCGCGGAGGTTTGGCAACTTGCGCTGTGGTGCGTGTGCGTGATTTTGGCATTTTATTCCGTCGCGAAAAAATCTTTGGTGACGGTGGTTCTGAATTACGTTTTATTTTTCGGCGTATCGATGATTCCGGTCTGGTTGAAAGCTCACGAAAATTTTCAGTCGGTCATCAAATTGTTTTCCGATTGAGTTTGTTGCTTCGATTCGGCGTATTCGTTGATTTTGGGTTTTGTGAATCTACTTTCTTTTGCTTGCCCAAAAGAAAAGTGCACCTTGCGGGGCGGGCGTTGCTCACAGTTGTTCAAGCGTGTGAGAAATCGTGCGTTGTCGTGTCGATAATTTTGTCACGGCAAAAAAATTTCCCCGTCGAATGCGGCGGGGATTTTTTTACGGTTCGTAAATTTCTTCGGCCTCGGTGACAAGGCGTCGGATTATTTCTTTGGCGGGCAAAATTTCTTCGATGCGCGGCATGTATTCGCCCGTGAACACCAGCCCCGTTTCAAGGTCGCCTTGTTGAGCACGTGTCAAAGCGCGGATAATGCAGAAATTGCGCTTGCAAGCCTTCAGACACGAATCACAAACTTTCGGCGGCACTTTGCCTTCCATGACGCGTTTTGAAAACGGAGTTCGCACAGCTCGACCGGGCAAACCAACCGGACTGTGAATCACGACGACATCTTCAGGTTGCGACTTCAGATAATATTCTTTCAAACTTGGTGCGCCGTTTGATTCCAAACTTGCCGCGAAACGTGAGCCCATCTGCACGCCGTTTGCGCCCATTTTCAAAACTTCGGCAATGTCTCTGCCGGTCAACACACCGCCCGCAGCAATGACGGGAATTTTCACGGCCGCACGAATCGGCTCAATCAGTTCGCGAACTGAAGTATCGGTGCCCAAATGTCCGCCGGCTTCTTTGCCTTCGACGACGATTGCGGATGCGCCGAGTTTTTCGGAAATTTTTGCCAGCTTAACGGAAGAAACTATCGGGACTATAGGCGTGCCGGATTCTTTGCCGAGACCGAAAATATCGCGTGAAAATCCCGCGCCCGCCACGATTAAATCAATGCCTGCGTCCATTGCCGTGCGCACGATTCCGAAAAAGTCACTGGCCGCGACCATGATATTTATCCCGATTATGCCGTCAGTGAGCGAACGCGCCAATTTTATTTCGTAACGCAATTCTTCGTGTGTCATGCCCGAAGCCGCGATTAAACCGATTCCGCCTTCGTTTGCGACCGCTGCCGCAAGCCGAGCCGTTGACAGTCGAATTGCCATGCCGCCTTGCACGATTGGGATTTTTGCTGTTTTGGTTCCTATTTTAAGTTCCGGAAGTTTCACGGATAATCTCTCCTAACGCCGCCGTCGAAAAATTTTATTCTGCAACGGGTATGCGACTTTTCGTTCGCGCCGAAATTTAACTTTAAAAATTCGTCTTCAAAAAATCCCGCGAAGAACTTTCACCTTCACGGGATTCGAGTTGAAACACCGCATATTTCGTTCGGCGGCTTGAAAAAAATCATTTCGTGCTTTCGGCTTCGTCGCCCTTTGCGTCCTCTATGTACTTGACAACATCTTCAACGGTTTTGATTTTCTCAGCTTTTTCGTCGGGAATTTCAATGTTGAATTCCTCTTCAAAAGCCATGATAAGTTCGACAATGTCGAGAGAGTCTGCGCCGAGGTCGTCAACAAAAGTCGAGCTCATTTGGATTTCGTCCTCTTCGACTCCAAGTTGTTCTTTGACGATTTTTTTTACCTGTTCAAACGTTGACACTTACAGTCACCTCCTTTCAGAAACTGCGCGCTCACATGACAAGACCGCCGTTTACCGACAAAACTTGTCCCGTGATATACGCTGCTTGATCCGATACCAAGAACGCCACTGCATTGGCAACGTCTTCGGGGGAACCCATTCGTCCCGCAGGTATCTCTTTGAGCATTACTTCCTTGACTTTTTCGGAGAGCGCGGCTGTCATGTCGGTATCGATAAAACCGGGTGCAACCGCGTTGACCGTTACGCCGCGAGAGGCCAGTTCCCTTGCCGCTGATTTGGTAAGACCGATAATGCCCGCTTTGGCCGCCGCGTAGTTTGCTTGGCTCACGTTGCCGCGAAGTGCAACCACGCTTGACATGTTCACGATTCGCCCGTAACGTTGTTTCATCATGATTTTCGTCACGGCTTTGGTACAGTTGAACACGCCTTTTAAATTTGTGGCGATAACTTTGTCGAAATCTTCTTCGCTCATCTTCAAAAGCAGATTGTCGCGAGCAATGCCGGCGTTGTTGACTAAAATATCCAGTTTGCCCCACGTTTCGATTGTTTTGTTGACAAGTTCAGTCACGACATCAAACTTTGAAACATCGCCCTGCAAAAGAATTGCTTCGGAGCCTGCCGCTTCGATTTCGCTTTTGACTTCTTCCGCTTTGGAAATGTTGCTTGCGAAATTGAGCGCGACTTTTGCGCCGTCACTTGCCAAACGAAGAGCCGTTGCCCGTCCTATGCCGCGAGATGCGCCCGTCACAAACGCAATCTTGCCCGACAAAATTTTTTCCGTCGCAAACATTAACCTCTCGCCTCCCGATTGAAGAATATAGCACAAAGATTTTTTCTTGTCTACCATTTTTGCCGCAGTCGAAGTTTCGGTTGGCTACGTTTATCGGATTAGGTTTGATGATTTCGATTCGGCGCGTTTCGTGATTTGTAGTTTGTAGAATCTACTTTTTCTTTGCGTGCGCGAATGTACAATCCAAGTGCAACAGATGAAAAACTCACGGTATCCTGCTAAAATGTTTGTAATTCAAAAAGGCAGGAAATACCATGAGTTACAAACATCTTAGCATAGAGGAGCGCGAAAAGCTACTGTTTCACCTGG
>JAFUYE010000131.1 GCA_017470715.1 Selenomonadaceae bacterium | reverse complement strand
CTGAACGTAAATGGCGCACTCCAAACGTTTCTTTTGAATTTCGCAACCGATTTCGTAAGGCTGTCGAATGTCGCCGTGAAATAAATCCGCGTTCGCATGACAGCCGCCCGAACAGAAAAATTTCGCCCAACACGAGCGGCACTTAGGTTTGTTCAGCACGTGCGATTCACGAAAATATTTCAGCCAATGCCGCGAATTTTCGTCCACGCCGTCAAAAATATTTCCGAACTTGTAACGCGTGCGCCCGACGAATTGATGACACGGATACAAGTCGCCGTTCTCCGACACGGCAAAATATTCATGTCCCGCGCCGCAACCTGCCAAACGTTTCGCAACGCAGGGACCGTTCGACAAATCAACGTTGAAGTGGAAAAAATTAAATCCGCGCCCGTTTTTGTGACGAGCCAAATAAAATTCCGTCAAACGATTATATTCGTCGCTGATTGTCGGCAAATGTTTTTCGGTCAACGCAAGCGGCGAATCTTTCAGCACGACCGGTTCAACCGAAACAATGTCGAAGCCCGCGTCGCAGATGTTTTCAACGTCCGTTGCGAAATCCAAATTCCGATTCGTGTACGTGCCGCGCAGATAATAATTTTCGCCGCCGCGTTCGTTGACGACACGTTGAAAATTTTTCAGCACACGCTTATAACTGCCGCGTCCGGAAATGTCGGGTCTCATTGCGTCATGAATTTCTTTGCGTCCGTCCAAACTCAGCACGAGTGAAATATTATTTTCATTAAGCCACGCGGAAATTTTTTCGTCAAGCAACATGCCGTTTGTCGTCAACGTCAGCTTGAAAATTTTGCCGGTGTCGCGTTCACGTTGACGAACATATTCGGTGACGGCTTTAACCGTGCGAAAATTAATCAGCGGTTCGCCGCCGAAGAAATCAATTTCGCAGTGTTTGCGCACGCCGGAATTTTTGATGATGAAATCGACAGCCGCACGCCCGACTTTTTCCGACATAACCGCACGATGTCCGAAAGTTCCTTCGTCGCCGAAACAATATTTGCAACGCAAATTGCAATCCTGCGCAACCATGAGGCAAAGACTTTTCACCACGCCGCGACTTGCGAACGTCGGCACTTCGGAAATTTCCGGCGCAAAAAGTTCGCCCGCGTCAATCAGTTGGTGAAGTTCGTCGAGAATTTCCGGTGTATCGGCGTCGGGATATTTCGCCAAAATTTTTTCGTCGTTCGTGCCGTCGAAGTCGTCGAGAATTTTAAACGTAAGTTCGTCAATCAAATGAACTGCGCCGCTCTCCACGTCGAGCAAAATGAAATCGTCGCCCTGCTTGAATTTGTGAATCATTGATAGATAACCTCTGTCGTAAAATTTTTCAACGCATTATACCAGGAAAAATTTTTTTCACAAAGCCGGAAGTCTGCAAGCAAAAAAGCGGAAGATTTTTCTTCCACTTTCGATGTCAATTTTCGTTATCCGCAAGCCGCAAAAGTTTTAATTCAATCGGGTCGTCGGGTTTCGGCGGCGCGTGATGTTTGGCAATAATTTTCGCTTCCTTGAACAAACCGATTCGCTGAATTTTCTGTGCGCCAAGTTCCGCGTGATGATGATAAACGTACAGCGCACGGTTGCCGTTGAGTTCCAAACGTTCGGCAAATTTCGGAGCGAAACTCGTCACCAGCACGGCAAAAATTTTCCCGCGAATCGTCAAGTCGCCGGCTTTTCGTCCAACGTCGTGAAGAAGTGCGCAACGAATCAAAAATTCACGGTCAACGCCGCGTTTGTCTTCGATAACGAGCCGTTCAATCGTATAGGCGGTTCGCAGGCTGTGGCATTGGTCGGCAACGCTCATTGCGAAAAAAATTTTCTGTTCGTCGGCGTTCAAATGCGCGGCGATATATTTTCCGTCGTCAACGGACACGCGAGCCGTCACCGCACGTATGAACTGCCAAATTCTTCCAAACGCGCTCATTCGACGTAAATCAACTCCGCAAAAAATTTCTCCGCGCAGGTTTGAGCCTCCGCTTGAGATTGTGGCGTCAACGAAATTTCGACAAGTTTGCCCGCCGAGCGAAGTTCGGTTGCTTTTTGAATTGCCGAATCTTCACAGCCCGCCGCGTAACTCAAATAAAATTTTTTCGTCGACGAATCGTCGGTGACGTTCTGAAATTTGCGAGCGTCAAGAATTCTTTCGATACCGAGCGCGAAACCGGTCGCGGGACACGCCGTGCCGAAATCTTTCAGCATGTTGTCGTAACGTCCGCCGCCCGCCAAAGAGTAGCCGACACCCGACGCGTAAGCCTCGAAAACCATGCCGGTATAATATTCAAAATCGCGAATCAAGCCCAAGTCGAAAGAAATTTTGTCCGCGACGCCGTAAACTTCCAGCAGACGATAAATTTCCGTCAAGTTGTCCAGTGCACGGCGCGAACGTTCATTGCAGGCAATTTTTTCTGCCGCCGACAAAATTTCGCGCCCGCCGCGAAGTTTCGGAAGTTCTTTTAAGCTTGAGTCAATCGGCAATTTTTCCAACGCAACCAAATCGTGACGTTCAAGCGCGGATTTTATTTCGGATTGAATTTCGGGCGATAAATTGTCCGTCAAGCCCGCCGCGAATTCGATTTGTCCCAAACAAATTTTGAAGTCACGAAGTCCCGCAACGTTCAAAGCCTGCGCGGCAAGAGCGACAATTTCGGCATCGGCGAACGCGTTGGAAATTCCCAAAAGTTCAACGCCCGCTTGATAAAATTCGCATTGACGCCCCGGCTGATTTTGTCGGAAGCGAAAAACGTTTGCGACGTAGGAAAGTTTCAGCGGCAACGGCGAATCTTTGAGTCGACTGACTGCCATTCGCGCTATCGGCGTTGTCATTTCGTGACGCAATGCCAACGTGCGGTTGTTGCGGTCAAACATTTTGAACAGGTGCGGTTCAATCGCCCGCCCGCTTGAAGTCGTCAAAGTTTCGAGATATTCCATCGTCGGTGTGACAACTTCCTCGTAGCCGAAACTTGCGAACAGTTCGGCGATTTTTTTTTCGATTGTGCGTTTCGTCGCCGCTTCGGAAGGCAAAAAATCTTGCGTGCCGTAAGGCGTTTCCAAAAGTCCCGTCATATATCAGACCTCCAAATTTTTCGGTATGTTGTCAGCCAAAATTTTTGAAACTTCTTCTTCGGTCAAGTGCGTCGCTTTGGAAATGATTTTTATCGGTGTGCCGTTTGCGAAGAAATTTTTTATCAACTTGTTACGTATTTCCATTTCAGCTTCAAGGCGACCGGCTTCTATACCTTCAAGGCGCGCTTTTTCCGCATATTCGGTAGCCATTTCTTCAAACAACATTGCCGAAAAGTCATTCACAAAAATCTTCTCGTCGCAATTTCATGGTTCAGACTCCAAATTTTTCGAGTCGTTCGGCGTGTCGTCCGCTAAAATTTTTGAAATTTCCTCTTCGGTCAAGCCCGTTGCCTGAAGGATAAATTTAATCGGCGTGCCGACTGCCAAGAGATTTTTTATCAGCTCGATTTGCTTTTCAAAAGCGCGTTGCTCCATTGCCAGTTCAAATGTCATGTATTCCAACCTCGTTTCCAAACTCAATTTAACTCTGTTGACGGCGGCGGCAAGTTTCTTGACAAATTCGCCCGAAATTGTGCCGCACTCGACGAAATCCAAAAAAGCCTTGAAGTCACCGCCCGCGTCGTCGAAAATGCCCTTCGTGTTCAGGAAAATTTTCGCGGTGCCGTCGCCGAGTTTCAAAGTCGAATCTTCTTCGCACGTTTCGCGGAAAGTGTACATGTGCCGCCCCTTTCCGAAAACATCGAACAGGCAGATAAAAATTATGTACGACTCACCGAGTTTGTCGAAATTTTGTCCGCGCTTGAGACTGTCCAAATCAATCATGCTTTGATAATAGCGAATCCGTTTGGCAAGGTTATGCGTGTTTGCAATTTGCATTTCGACGTTAAAAACGCGGTTGCGATCTTTTTCCTCGACGTAGACATCAAGCCTAATTCCCCGACTATCCGTGCGTTCTTCCAAAGTTTTTTCGCGTTCAATCCAGCTAAGTTTGCTAATCTTCACGCGCAAAATCAATTCCAGCAGATAACGACACAAGTCCGGTTCAGACTCCATCGTTTTGCTGAAAATAAAATTGTCGCGAATTGTAAGACTTTCCCATTTCGCATCAAGTAATTTTTGGTTCATTGAATCGCTCCTTTCAAGGTCGCGTTCATGCTGCCTGAACGAAATCCCTGCAAGTCCAGCGTGACATAAACGAAACCGAGCGATTTTAATTTGTCGACGATTGCGGAACGCATTTCGATTAATCGCGAAAAATCTTCGGGCAAAATTTCTATCCGTGCAAGTTTGCCGTGAACGCGGACGCGCAGTTGTTTAAAGCCCGAATCAAGCAAAAAATTTTCCGCCGTTTCGACCGCCGAAAGTTTTTCCGTCGTCAAAAGTTCGCCGTAAACGAAACGCGACGCAAGACACGCCATTGACGGCTTTTCGGCTGTCGACAAATTCATTTCCCGCGACAAGGCGCGAATTTCGGCTTTGTGCAATTCGGCGACAAGCAACGGACTTTTTATTTCAAGTTCCGCGATTGCCTTCATGCCGGGACGAAAATCGCCCGTGTCGTCAACGTTCGATCCTTCGACGACGTGAGCAAAATTATTTTCGCGGGCAAGGCGCAAAAAATTTTCAAACAACGCCCGCTTGCAAAGGTAACAGCGATTTTCGGGATTTTCTTTGACGCCGTCGACGTTCAAAACGTCAGCCGCGAAAATTATCTGCCGAATGTTTTCGTCAGCACAAAATTTTTTCGACGCGTCAATTTCACGTTGCGGAACGAAAACACTTGCCGCCGTCAACGCGATAGCTTTGTCGCCCAAAGTTTCATGCGCGATTTTGAGCAGGAACGTCGAATCGACGCCGCCCGAAAATGCAACCGCGACGTTGCCGAGTTCACGCAAAAAATTTTTCAGCCGTTCAAGCTTCGTCATCAAAGTTTCGTTCATCAAAAAAATCGCCTCCCGAAAATTTCTGCGCTATTTTATTAACAGATACGGAAAAAATCAAGTTTCAGACGTTTACGCGTTTGTCGCAAAAAAAATCTCCGCCATTGCGGAGACTGTCAAAAAATTTTACTCGAATAAGTCCTTGAGTTTGTCGATAAAAGATTTCTTTTCGGGATTGTTCGTCGAATCGGAGCCGCCGTCCTCGAATTCGCGCAGAAGTTTTTTCTGTCGGCTTGAAAGATTTTTCGGCGTAAGAACTTTGATTTTGACGAATTCATCGCCGCGCCCTTCGCCGCGCAAAATCGGAATGCCTTTGCCGCTGATTTTGAAAACTCTGCCTGATTGCGTTCCTTCGGGAATTGTCAAATCAACTTTGCCGTCAATCGTCGGAGCCTCAACCTGCGCGCCGAGAGCAGCTTGAACGAAACTAATCGGAACTTCGCAATAAACGTCGTAGTCGCGCCGCGTGAAAATTTTGTGCGGTTTGATGCTGAGGTAAACGAACAAATCGCCCGTTTCGCCGCCGCGCAAACCTGCATTGCCACCGCCTCGGACGCGGAGTCGTTGTCCGTCGTCGACGCCTTTGGGGATATTTACGGTGACTTCGCGCTCGACGTTGATTCTGCCTTCGCCGTGACAATGTTTGCAAGGATTCTTGATAATTTGCCCCGTGCCGTGACAGCGTTCGCAGGGACGAGAATTCGCAATGACTCCAAACGGCGTGCGCGTCGTGGTTTGACGCATACCCGTACCGTGACAATCGGGGCATTCGTCGGGCGTGGAACCTTTTTTTGCACCGGTGCCGCCGCAGTCTTCGCAAGTTTCAAGACGCGGAACTTTAATTTTTAATTCTTTGCCGAAAGCCGCTTCCTCGAAAGTGATACTCAAATCGTAACGACGATCCGCGCCGCGTTCGGGACCGGGTTTTTTGCGTGAACGTGAACGAGTACCGCCGCCGCCGAAAAATTGTTCAAAGATGTCTCCGAAACCGCCCATGCCGCCGAAAATATCATCCACGTTGATGTTGCCTGTGTATGTGCCGCCATAACCGCCGCCGCCGCCGGAAAAAGCCGCGTGCCCGAATTGGTCGTATTGCGCACGTTTCTCCTTGTCGCCCAAAACGGAATAAGCTTCGTTGATTTCCTTCATTTTTTCTTCGGCAGTCTTCGGGTCGTCGGGATTCAAATCGGGGTGATATTTGCGCGCCAACTTGCGATAAGCCTTTTTGATTTCGTCGTCGGTGGAATTTTTGTTGACGCCAAGAACTTCGTAATAATCTTTTTTGTCCGCCATAAAATCAGCTCCTTAAACAAACAACGGGGAGAGAGATTATTTCTCCCTCCCCTGAACGTGATTGGTTACGAATTATTTCTTTTCCGACCACTCGGCATCAATGGTGTCGTCGTCTTTGCCGTCGGATTGTTTCTGCGTGAAGTCGGCGTTGGGTTCGCCCTGTTGTTGTTGCTGTTGACCTGCCGCGCCCGCCTGATAAGCCGCTGAGCTGAGTTTGTACAGTGCCTGACGAACGTCCTCGGTTGCCTTTTTGAGCGCGTCGGTGTCGGCGTTTGATTCGATTTTTTCTTTGAGCGTTTTTGCCGCGTCGCGAACGGCTGTAAGTAACGCGTCGTCAACTTTGCCCTCGAAGTCTTTGCAAGTTTTTTCGGCTTGGTAAACGGTGTGTTCGGCGTCGTTTTTGGCGTCGGCTGATTCGCGTTGTTTTTTATCTTCGGCTTCGTGCGCCTGAGCTTCTTTGACCATGCGATCAATGTCGTCCTTGCTCATGCCGCTTGACGATTGAATTGTAATTTTCTGTTCGCGACCGGTGCCTTTGTCTTTCGCGGAAACGTTGACAATGCCGTTGCGGTCGATGTCGAAAGTAACTTCAATCTGCGGAATGCCACGCGGTGCGGGCGGAATGTCGCTCAACACGAAACGTCCCAAAGTTTTGTTGCCGGCAGCCATTTCGCGTTCGCCTTGGAGCACGTGAATTTCAACGCTGGATTGATTGTCCGCCGCCGTCGAGAAAACTTGCGATTTCTGCGTCGGAATTGTGGTATTGCGTTCGATAATTCTTGTGCAGACGCCGCCGAGCGTTTCAATGCCGAGCGACAACGGAGTAACGTCGAGCAAAAGAATTTGATTGTCTTTGCCGAATTCGCCGCTGAGCACGCCGCCTTGAATTGCCGCGCCCATTGAAACACATTCGTCGGGGTTGACATTTTTGGTCGGTTCTTTGCCGAGAATTTCGCGAATTGCATTTTGCACGGCGGGAATTCTGCTGGAGCCGCCGACAAGAATAATTTTGTCGATGTCTTTGCCGGTCAAGCCCGCGTCTTTCATTGCGTTACGGGTCGGCGTCATTGTGCGTTCAACAAGTTCGCGAGTGAGTTCGTCGAATTTTGCACGCGTCAACGTCAAATCCAAATGTTTCGGACCGGTTGCGTCGCCCGTGATAAACGGCAGATTGATATTCGTCGTGGTCATTGAGCTGAGTTCGATTTTGGCTTTTTCAGCCGCTTCGACGAGACGTTGTGCGCTCATCTTGTCGTGCGTCAAGTCAATGCCGCTGGTTTTGCGGAATTCGGCAATCATCCATTCCATAACTTTTTTGTCGAAGTCGTCGCCGCCGAGATGTGTATCGCCGCTGGTCGCCTTGACTTCAAAAGTGTGTTCGTCGAGTTCCAAAATTGAAACGTCGAACGTGCCGCCGCCGAGGTCGAAAACCAAAATCGTTTCGTCGTTGTCTTTATCCAAACCGTAAGCGAGAGCCGCCGCAGTCGGTTCGTTGATGATGCGCAGAACTTCAAGACCCGCGATTGTGCCGGCGTCTTTGGTCGCTTGACGTTGTGCGTCGTTGAAGTAAGCGGGCACGGTGATAACTGCCTGCGTGACGGTTTCGCCCAAATATTCTTCGGCGTCGCTTTTGAGTTTCTGCAAAATCATTGCGGAAATTTCTTGCGGCGTATAATTTTTGTCGTCAATGTTGACTTTGTAATTTTCGCCCATGTGACGCTTGATTGACGAAATTGTACGTGCGGGGTTGCTGATTGCCTGACGTTTCGCCAACTGACCGACAAGGCGTTGACCGTCTTTGGTGAAGCCGACAACCGACGGGGTGATTCTGCTGCCTTCGGGGTTCGTGATAACCGTGGGTTCGCCGCCTTCGATGACGCTGACGACGCTGTTGGTGGTTCCCAAATCTATACCGATAACTTTACTCATAAAGAATTTCTCCTCTCGTTTGAAGCTGATTACGCATTGCGTTCACGAATTTTGAATTTCATTTCGCATTACGCATTACGAATTACGCATTGTTTACAACTTGCACCATGCTGGGGCGAATTACTCTGCCGCGTGCCACGTAACCGCGTTGAAGTTCGGCGGCAATGGCTCCGTCCTCTTTGGTTTCGTCTTGCACCGCGCCAACCGCCTGATGAAAATTCGGATCGAACATTTTGCCTTGCGTGTCAATCGGTTCGAGTCCGTGTTTTCCCATGACGGCAACGGTTTCTTGCTTAATCATCTCGATTCCCTTGCGCAAGGTTTCAACGTCGGCATTTTCGGCTTTATCCGCCGCTTCGGACGCCCGACTTAAATTGTCAAGCAAGGGAAGTAAATCTTTCAAAAATGCCTGTTCGATAACCGCCGCAAGTTCGGATTTTTCCTTAGCCGTGCGTTTGCGGAAATTGTCGAAGTCCGCCTGTAACCTTAAAATTCTGTCGTCCTTGGTGCTCAATTCCGCTTTTAATTTTTCAAGCTCCGCCGCCGCGTCCGGAATTTCTTCGGTAATTTTTTCGTCGACCGGTGGCTTTTGATTGTGCAAATTTATTTCCGCTTCGTCGCCGTCTTCATTTTCAACGACGAGCTTTTTTTCTTCCGCCAAGTCGTTCACCTCTCTTTTGCGTGCAACCTTAACACCGATTAGACAAAAAGTCAAGAGTTTTATTTTCCCTTTTGAACGAATTCGCACGAACGATAAACGCGGTTACAAATGTCATTTTTAAAAAAGTTATACGTAACAGACTGCCAAAAATTTTCGTGACGGGATTCAGCTGTCAAATTCCCGCAGACTGATAAAATTTCCGCAAACACATAATAATTTTTTAAGGAGGTGCGCAGATGTTTGGAATAATCGTCGGCACTCACGGGCAATTTGCTCCCGGTATCGTGCAGTCCTGCGAGATGATTTTCGGCAAGCGCGAAAAACTTAAAGCGGTCACGCTTATGCCGGGCGAAGGTCCCGACGACGTTGTCGCGAAGTACGAAAAGGCAATCGCGGAATTGGGCAACCCCGACAGAGTTTTGTTTTTTAACGACTTGCTCGGCGGCAGTCCTTACAATGCGGCGTGCAGACTCGTTGCGGCGAACGAAAATTACGGGATTGTCGCGGGCGTGAATTTGCCGGGACTTATCGCAATTTCGGCATTGCAGGACGCGGACGACGGCACGATGACCATTGCCGAAATTATGGAGCAGGCACTCGCAGCTTGCAAAGATGGCGTGATGAGTTCGTCTTACGAAAGTTTGAACGCCGAAACGGACGACGACGAACTTTGAAACTGCAATTAGGAGTTAGGAATTGTTGACGCAAAATCATTCCTCATTTCTAATTACAAATTCCACATTGATTTTTTTGGGGAGGTTTTATTTATGGAAATTGCTTTTTGCCGTATCGACGACCGTTTGATTCATGGTCAAGTTGCAACCGTCTGGTCGAAAGTCACGGGTTGCAATCGCATCATGTGCGTCAGCGATGAAGTTGCCAAAGACGAACTGCGCAAAAAACTTTTGTTGCAAGTCGTTCCGCCCGGACTGAAAGGTTACGTCATTCCCGTTGCCAAAGCGGTTGAGGCGTACAAAAATCCGAAATACGATTCGTTCAAGACGCTGTTCCTGTTCACGAACCCGAAAGACGTTTTGCGTGCTGTCAAAGGCGGCATTCCGTTCAAATCCGTCAACCTCGGCGGCAAATGTTTCAAAGACGGCGACACGCTGATTACTCAAGCGGTCTCGGTCAACGCGGAAGATGTCGAAGCGATTAAAGAACTTGTCGGCATGGGCATTGAAGTCGAAATTCGCAAGCTCGTCAACGACACAAAACTTGACGCAATGGAAGTCCTCAAATCCAAAGGTTTGGCTTAATTAGGAATTGGGAATGAGGAATTAGGAATTGAATTCGCAACGTAATAATTTCAAATTCCTAATTCCAAATTCCTAATTGCTTTTCGGGGGTGTTTTGCAATGTCAGGAGTAGAACTGATACTTTTATTTATCGTCGCGGCAATAACGGGCATGGCGTCGGTTTTGGACGAAGCGCAATTTCACCGCCCCGTTGTCGCCTGTACGTTGACGGGCATTGTGCTCGGCGACCCGACGACGGGAATTATCCTCGGCGGCACACTTGAAATGATGGCTCTCGGCTGGATGAACGTCGGTGCGGCAATGGCTCCGGATGCGGCTCTTGCGTCGACGGTCTCGACGGTTTTGGTTATCGTCGGTCATCAATCAATCGGCGCGGGCATTGCGCTTGCGGTTCCGCTTGCGGCCGCCGGTCAAGTTTTGACAATCTTCGTCCGCACGATTACGGTTTTCTTCCAGCACTTGGCGGACAAATACGCCGAAGAAGCGAACATGCGCGGAATTGAAATGTGCCACGTCGCGGGCTTGTTGCTTCAAGCTCTGCGCGTTGCCATTCCGACTGTCGCAATCGCAATGGTCGCGGGCACGGACGTTGTCAACAATGCATTGAATTCAATTCCTGAAGTTATCACACGCGGCTTGCAGGTCGCGGGCGGCTTTATCGTCGTCGTCGGTTATGCAATGGTTATCAACCTCATGAACGCTCAAAAGCTCATGGTTTATTTCTTCCTCGGATTTTTAATTGCGGTCTTCACGAACGTCAACCTTATCGGTTTCGGTGCAATCGGTGCCATTTGCGCGTACTTCCACATTATGGGCTTGAAGAAAGACATTGCCATTGAGGAAGCGGCGAAAACCGGCGGCGGCAGTGCTATCGAAGGCGACGACATTGACGATTCTGATTTGATGTGAGGAGTTGAGATTCATGGCAGACAAAAAAGTTACGCAGAACGATTTATTTTGGACGTTCGTCCGCTCGAACTTCCTGCTCGGCTCCTTCAACTTTGAACGTATGCAATCAATGGGATTCTGCGTCTCAATGATGCCGATTTTGAAGAGAGTTTACGGCGACAATCCCGAAGAGCTCAAAGCGGCTTTGAAACGTCACTTGGAATTTTTCAACACGCAACCTTTCGTTGCGGCGGCAATCATGGGCATTATCGGCGCAATGGAAGAAAAACGCGCCAACGGTGCCGAAATTTCTCCCGCGACACTTTCGGGCGTCAAAGTCGGTTTAATCGGTCCTCTTGCCGGCGTCGGCGATCCGATTTTCTGGGGAACGATTCGACCTGTTTTGGCGGCACTCGGCGCGGGCATTGCGCTTACCGGTTCGATTATCGGTCCGATAATTTTCTTTGTTGCATTTAACGCGATTCGTCTTGCAACGCACTGGTACGGCGTCAAATACGGTTACGAAAAAGGTACGGAACTCGTCGAAAATATCGGCGGCAACGAAATGAAATTCTTGACGGAAGGTGCGTCGGTGCTCGGCTTGTTGGTCATGGGTGCGCTCGTCGCGAAATGGACGACCGTCAACATGCCGCTGGTCATTTCCGAATACGACAACTCGGCGGGCGAACACGTCGTTACAACTTTGCAGACAATCCTCGATAGCTTGATGCCTGGTATCGTCGCGTTGCTCATGACGTTTGCTTGCATGTGGTTGCTGAAACGCGGCATGAACCCGTTGGTTATTATCATCGGCTTGTTCGCAATCGGCATCGTCGGCTACGCAATCGGTCTCTTCGCTTAATATCAATAACTCACAAACCCTTACCAAAAACAAAAGAGCCTCGGTGTCATGCTGAGGCTTTTTTGCAATTTTAATTTGGAACGCGTCGAAGTTGCAAAAAATTTCCGGCGCAACAAAAAAGCCCCCGCGTGTTGACGGAAGCTTTTAAGATTGAAAAATTATTGTCGGTTACAAGATTGAGCGATAAATCTCCGCGATTTGTTCTTTGGTTACGTCACGCGGATTGCCGGGCGTGCACGCGTCCGCAAGTGCCGATTCCGCCAAAAAGTCAATGTCTTCAGCTTTAACGCCGAGTTCGGAAAGTTTTGTTGGGATGCCAACGTCCGCGCTCAATTTTGCAACGGCGTCGATTGCGGCGGCGCGATATTCGTCCTGCGACATTTTGTCAACGTCGGCAACACCCATTGCGCGTGCAATTTCGCGATAACGTTCGCCCGTTGCGGGTGCGTTGAATTTCAAAACCGGTGCAAGCAAAATCGCGCAGGCAGTTCCGTGCGGAATGTCGTAAACCGCGCTCAACGGGTGAGCCATCGAATGATCAATGCCCAAGCCTACATTTGAAAAGCCCATGCCCGCGACGTATTGTCCGAGAGCCATTTTTTCACGACCTTGAGGGTCGCCTTTGACTGAGCGGCGCAAGTTCGCGGAAATAATTTTAATCGCTTTAAGGTGAACCATGTCGGTCAATTCCCAAGCGGCTTTTGTGATGTAACCTTCAATCGCGTGAACAAGTGCGTCCATGCCCGTTGCGGCACAAAGTTTCGGAGGCATCGAAGCGCACATTTCCGAATCGACAATCGCGACAACGGGAATATCTTTCGGGTCGACGCAGACGAATTTGCGATTTTTTTCAACGTCGGTTATGACGTAGTTAATCGTGACTTCCGCCGCAGTGCCCGAAGTTGTCGACACGGCGATAATCGGCAGGCATTTGTTTTTCGTCGGGGCAACGCCTTCAAGAGAGCGCACGTCCGCGAATTCGGGATTCGTCATAATAATCGCGATTGCCTTGCTGGTGTCGATTGCCGAACCGCCGCCGACCGCAACGATAATGTCCGCGCCGCATTTTTTACAAAAGTCAACGCCCGTTTGAACGTTTTCGATTGTCGGATTCGCCTTGATGTTGTCGTAAATCTCGAAGTCGATTCCCGCGTCCTTGAGCAAGTCAATAACTTTCGTCGCGACCTTGAATTTAATCAAATCTTTGTCGGTGACGAGCATGACTTTTTTGCAACCGCGTCCGTTGATTTCGGCGGGAATTTCTTTAATCGCGCCCGGTCCGAAGTAAGACGTTTCGTTTAAAATAATTCTGTTGACCATAAAAATTCCTCCCAAAATATTGCAACGCAAGTTTTAATCATGATACAACAAGCACAAGCCCGTTACAACGGGACGGAAAAATTTTTTTGACGGAGAATTTTCATGCGGAAAATATTTTTTGCAGTGACAATCGCGTTGTCGTTAATGGCGGCGGGATTTTATCATTTCGTGACAACGGATTATTCTGCGCGGCAAAACGAACACCGTCGAAAACTCGGCGCGGTTTATATGACGCTCAACAATCCGTTTTACGAAGTCATCGACGAAGAAATTCGCACGGTCGTTGAAAATCACGGCGACATTTTAATTTCGCGAGATCCGGCGTTGAGCGTCGAAAAACAACTTGAAGAAATTCAAAATTTGATTGACGCGGAAGTCGAATTGATTTTTATAAATCCCGTCGACTGGACGAAAGTTGAACCTGCGCTTGAACTTGCCCGCGCCGCGAAAATTCCCGTCATTGCGATAGACACGAACGTCGAAGACGATACACTTGTCAACTGCACTGTCGTTTCGGATAATTATTCGGCGGGCGTGCAATGCGCGGAACATCTGCTGAAAAATTCTTCGGGCGGGAAAATTGCTTTGCTCAAACACTCGCAGGCGCGTTCGTCGATTGACAGAATACAAGGTTTCCTCGACAAAATTTCCGCGAACAAAAATTTTGAAGTCGTCGCTCAAGCGGAATGTTTCGGTCAGTTGGAAATTGCAATGCCGGCAATGGAAAATATGATTGACGCTCACCCCGAAATAAATATTGTTATGGCGTTGAACGACCCCGCAGCAATGGGCGCGATTGCCGCGTTGCAAAATGTCAATCGGCTCGGTGACGTGAAAGTTTACGGCGTTGACGGTGTGCCCGAAACGAAGGAAATGATTTTTTCGCGACGCATGACGGCGACTGCGGGACAATCTCCGCGAAAAATAGGACGCATTGCCGCAGACCGCGCTTACAAAATTTTTGACGGAAAGTCCGTCGAAAAAATTATCAAACTCCCGACGCATTTAATTTCGTCCGAAAATATTTCCTCAACCGACATTGACGGCTGGAACTGAAAAGCAATTAGAAATTAGGAATTAGGAATGATGAATTTTTTGACTGTCACGGGAATGCATCGAATGCTTTACGTCTACAACGGCGCAGTGGTTTTCGTTTTGATGGCGTTCATGTGTTTGACGCAAGATAGGATCAACCGGTCAATGGCAGCGCGCTCGTTTTTGGAACATGCGGGAGCAATTCCGACACCCGCGCCTGTGATTTTTTTGACGACAATCGCAACGTTTTTGTGTTTGGTTGTCGTCGGACATTTTTACCGCAAAAATAAAAATCCCCGCGTGCGTTATCTTTTGCTGGCGGCGGAAATAGTTATTTGCATGTTGCTTATGCGCAGTTTGAATTTATCTTACGACGGAACCGTTTTGCTCGTCGTCGCGGATTTAATGTTTCGCTACGAAGGGCAACGACAGGAATACACGCTTTTAATCGCGATGATTTGCCTGTATTTCATTGCCAACTACAACATGGCGATTTTCCAGACGAAAACGATTTCTTTTGAGGCCTACGCGTCATATTACAACGCCGACGCCAAAGCTGTTATTTTGGCGATAAGAAATTCGCTGGACTCGATTAACACGGTGTTTTTTGTTTTTTATCTCGTCCTGCTCGTCAAAAGCAAGCACGAAGAAAACGAACGCGTTCGACTGCTCAACGACAAACTCGAAGAGGCTAATCAACGTTTGCGCGCTTATGCGATTGAAGTCGAACAGATGGCGGAGACTCGCGAACGAAATCGACTTGCGCGGGAAATTCATGACACGTTGGGGCACGCACTCACCGGCATTGCGGCGGGGCTTGACGCTTGCATAATGACTTTGGAAGTCGCCCCCGAAGTCACGAAGCAACAGCTCAACAAAATTCGCGACGCGGCAAAAAAAGGCATTACCGACGTTCGACGCAGTGTCAAAAAATTGCGCCCCGACGATTTGGAGCGTTTGCCGTTTCAAGAAGCACTTATGGAGATGACGAAAAATTATTCGGAGTCGTCCGGCATGGAAATTACTTTCGACATTTTCAGCTGGTCGGAAAATTTGCGCCAAGATCAAGAGGACGTTATTTACCGCGTCTTGCAGGAAAGTATCACGAACGCCAAACGCCACGGGCACGCGACGAAAGTTAAAATCACAATCGGCGGCAACGAAAATTATTTGCTGATTGTCATTGCGGACAACGGGCGCGGTTGTGACGACGTTAAGCAAGGTTTCGGACTCAAACACATGCGCGAGCGTCTGGAACTTTTGCACGGGACAGTTCACTATTGGAGCGACGAAGGTTTTATCGTCGAAGCGATGATTCCTTTAAATCGGGAGGTTGACTATGATAAAAATTCTGATAGCTGACGACCAGGAACTTATTCGCGAAAGTTTGAAAATCGTTTTGGACATGAACGCCGACATGAAAGTTGTCGGGCTTGCCGAAGACGGGCAAAAAGTTTTGGACTTGCTCAACAAAAATCGCCCCGACATAATTTTGATGGATATTCGTATGCCGGAACTTGACGGCGTGTTGTGCACGAAGATTGTCAAAGAAAAATTCCCCGACGTGAAAATAATTATTTTGACGACGTTCGACGACGACGAATATGTTTTTTACGCGCTCAAATACGGCGCAAGCGGCTACCTGCTCAAAGGTTGTTCCGTGCAGGAATTGACGGCGGCGATTCATACGGTCATGAACGGCGGTTCAATCCTCAATCAAGGCGTCATCACAAAGGTCGTGAAACTTTTCAGTCAGCTGGCGAAAACGAATATCGCAATGGAAGTTGACGGCCGGAACGTCGACGATTTAAATCGCACGGAACGAAATATTGCAAGCCTTGTCGGTTGCGGTCTGTCGAACAAAGAAATTGCCGAAAAATTATTTTTGTCGGAAGGCACGGTGCGCAACGCTTTAAGTTCCGCGTTGTCGAAACTTCACCTGCGCGACAGAACACAGCTGGCAATTTGGGCGGTGCAAACGGGCTTGCCGCTCATGACGACGAATTGATTATCATGCGGAAAAAAATTTTTGCGGCAATCTGCGCGGCGGCGATTATTTTTGTCGCGTTTTATCAATGGAGCCGACCCGTGACGTTGAAACTCGGAATTTTCGCGGGCAGCAATTGGAACGTTCCGCAGGGCGAAACTTACGCGATAATCGACGACGTGATAAAAAATTTCGAGGCGGAAAATCCCGGCGTGAAAGTCGAATACGTCAGCGGCATCAAAAAAGAAGACTACAGCGAATGGCTTGCCGAACAATTCGTTTCGGGCGACGAACCCGACATATTTTTTCTGCCCGCCGACGATTTCAATTTGTACGCGACGACGGGCGCGCTGATGAATTTGGACGACTTCATTGCCCGCGACGAAAATTTTTCCGTTGAAGTCTATTACCCCGCCGCGTTCAATTTCGGTCGACACGAAGAAATTTCTCGCGCCTTGCCGTTGGAGAGCACGATAACTTTCATGTTCGTGAACAAAACTTTGCTCGCGAAAGAAGGTATCGACATGCCGAAAAATAATTGGACGTGGACGGATTTCCTTTACATTTGCCGAAAAGTTACCCGCGACACCGACGGCGACGGAATTATCGACCAATTCGGCTGTTACGATTATTCGTGGAAGCAAGCGGCAATTTCCAACGGTGTGAAACTTTTTCGCGACGACGGGCGCACGTCATATTTTGCCGATTCGCGCATGGAAGACACGCTGAAATTTTTGATGGAGTTGCACGCGATAAACGGCGGTCGCGAAATTTCCCCGAAAGATTTTGATGTCGGGCATGTTGCATTTCGACCGTTCACTTTTGCCGAATATCGCACGTACAAGCCATATCCGTGGCGAATCAAAAAATATTCGTCCTTCGAGTGGGACTGCATAAAAATGCCGGCGGGCACTTCCGGCGGGAATATTTCCGTTTTGGACACGTTGCTTGTCGGAATGAGTTCGCGCACGAGTCATAAAGATTTGGCATGGAAACTTATAAAAAAATTTTGTTTCGACGCAACGACGCAACAGGAAATTTTGAAACGTTCGCAAGCTTTGCCCGTTCGCCGCGACGTGATTATTTCCGCTGAAGCGCAGGAAATTTTTTCGTGGGAGACAAGCGAATCTGCCGCGATAACGCCCGCCGACATAAGCGACGCAATGGACAAAGCCGTTATGCCGTACAAGTTCAAAAATTACGATTCGGCAATGCGTTATGCCGACGGCGAAATTACGAAAATCATCAGCGGCATTGTTCCGCTCAACAACGCGCTTAACAAACTTCAAAAGGAAGTCAACGCGTTTCTTAATTCGTAATGCGAAATATTGGAGCCGTCACGGATGACGGCTCCGCCCGCGTATTTCACGTGATGTGAAATTTGCGGGCACGATGATTCAGTCTGCGCGATAACATTTTTATAGCGAACGAGTAACGCTCGCCGCGTAGGCGGGTCGTTTCTTTTTGCTACTTTTTCTTTGGACAAGCAAAGAAAAAGTAGATTCTGAAACCCAATTTGGAAATTGAAATTTGGAATGCGAAATGCGCAATGAAAAAATTTTCCCCGACGGTCACGAAAACCATCGGGGACTTTTTTTGTCGCAATGTCGCTTACGAATTTTTCAGTTCGACCAAATATCTTTTGAGCGCGGCAACGTGACGTTGCATCCAACGGGAGCAATCCGAAATTTTTTCGCAAACAGTGCTTACGAATTTTTCAG
>JAFUYE010000130.1 GCA_017470715.1 Selenomonadaceae bacterium | reverse complement strand
ACAAAGGCGGCGGCAGCCCGTCGGCAAACAAAAAAAATTCTTCCGCGCCGAAGAAAACTGAAACGACGGACTCGCACGCGGACGAGACAAAAACCGGCAAGGGACGCACGTCAAAAATAGTTGCGTTGCTGGTCGAAAAAGGCAGACAAAAAGGCGGCAAACTCACTTGGAGCGATTTGGAAAGAATAACTCAAAGTTTGGGCATTGGTGTCGACGCGGACGAAATTGACGAAATTTTGAGCGGCTGTCAACAGGCGGGCATAGACATAACCGACGAAGACACCGAGCCCGATTACGTGGACGACGCTGCCGACGCAACCGATGACGTTTTGCCGCCCGACACAACCGCACTTGATGGCGTCGACGATTTGAGCAACGTGGAAAATTCCGAATCGGCATCCGAAGATGAAGCGGAAATTCCGAACAAGCCCGTGGAAGTCGATATGAACATACCCGACAGCGTATCAATCGATGACCCCGTTCGCATGTATCTGAAAGAAATCGGACGCGTGCAACTGCTCACCGCCGACGAAGAAAAAGATTTGGCGAAACAAATGGAGTCGCCCGATGAAAATATTCGTTCAAGAGCGCAAAAAGATCTTGCCGAAGCAAATTTGCGGCTGGTTGTGTCAATCGCAAAACGTTACGTCGGACGCGGCATGTTGTTCCTTGACCTGATTCAAGAAGGCAATCTCGGACTGATTAAAGCCGTCGAGAAATTCGACTACCGCAAAGGTTACAAGTTTTCGACTTACGCGACGTGGTGGATTCGCCAAGCGATAACGCGAGCAATTGCCGACCAAGCGCGCACAATCCGAATTCCCGTGCACATGGTTGAAACGATTAACAAGTTGATTCGAGTTTCGCGGAACTTGTTGCAACAAAACGGACGCGAACCGACCGACGAAGAAATTGCCGTTGAAATGGAAGTGCCCGTCGACCGCGTGCGTGAAATCAAAAAAATCGCTCAAGAACCCGTGTCGCTTGAAACTCCAATCGGCGAAGAAGACGATTCGCATCTCGGCGATTTTATCGAAGATCACGACGCACAAGCTCCCGCCGACGCCGCAAGTGCAATTCTGCTCAAAGAACAACTCGGCGAAGTTTTGGACACGTTGACGGCACGCGAGAAATCAGTTTTGCGTTTGCGTTTCGGTCTTGAAGACGGCAAGGCACGCACGCTTGAAGAAGTCGGCAAAAGTTTCAACGTCACCCGCGAACGAATTCGGCAGATTGAAGCGAAAGCACTGCGGAAATTGCGTCACCCCGCACGTTCAAAGAAACTCAAAGATTTTTTGGACTGAACAAAATTTTCAACCCGCGTCACTTGCGGGTATTTTTTTTGGAGGGAAACGTGACGTTTCATCCAACGTGATAAATCGTTTGATTTTCAAATGATGTCGCCCCAAATTAATTTTAGAAAGTTTTTGGAGGTATGATTATGAATTACAAATCGGGATTCGTCGCGATAATCGGTCGCCCCAACGTCGGCAAATCCACGCTCGTCAACAAAATTATCGGGCAGAAAATTGCCATCACTTCCGACAAGCCGCAAACCACGCGCAGTCGAATAAGTTGCATTTGGACGGGCGACGACGCGCAGATTATTTTCGTCGACACGCCCGGTATTCACAAGCCGAAATTCAAACTCGGCGAATACATGTTAAAAGCTGCTGAAGGCACGCTCAAAGAAGTTGACGCGATTTTTTTCGTCATTGACGCGACGGAAAAATTCGGCGGCGGCGAAAAATATATTCTCGAACGACTGAACTCGACGACAACGCCCGTGATTCTCGTCGTCAACAAAGTCGATTTGATTGAACGCGAAAAAATTTTGCCGATTATCGCCGAATATTCCACGCGCAGAAATTTCGCGGCGGTCGTCCCGATAAGCGCGGCTGAAGGCACGAACGTCGATGCACTGCTTGACGAAGCGAAAAAATTTTTGCCCGAAGGCGAACAATATTACCCCGCCGACATGGTGACGGATCAGCCGGAACGCTTGATTGTCGCCGAACTGATTCGCGAAAAAATTTTGCACGCAACCGAAGACGAAATTCCGCACTCAATCGCCGTCGACATTGACGAATTCACCGAACGCGAAGGCGGCACGATTTTTATTCGGGCAACGATTTACGTCGAACGCGATTCGCAAAAAGGAATTTTAATCGGCAAGGGCGGCACGATGTTGAAATTAATCGGCAAGCAGGCGCGTCCCGAAATCGAAATGCTTTTGGGCACGAAAATTTTTCTCGACCTGTGGGTTAAAGTCAAACGCGATTGGCGAAATTCCGTCGGCGCGCTGAAAACTTTCGGGCTGAAAGAATTTTAATTCAAACGTTTGACGAGGTTTTGTCAATGAAAATTTTTTCAAGGCGTTTGATTCAATTCGCGGCGACGGCGTTGACGAATCCTTTCGCGGCGAATTTTTTTGACGGTAAACTTTATCGCGGCGGATTGAAAAATTTTTGTGCACCGGGGCTTAACTGCTGGTCGTGTCCGGCGGCGGCGTTCGCTTGTCCGATTGGCGCGTTGCAGACGGGAAGTTTTTACGCGGCAGGTTACGTGATTTTAATCGGCTTGATGTTGGGACGTGCTGTCTGCGGATTTTTGTGCCCGTTCGGCTTGTTGCAGGAATTGCTGAACAAAATCCCGTCGCCGAAAAAAATTTTGCCGCGTTCGCTCACCCGCGTGAAATATTTTTTGCTGATAATTTTCGTGCTGATTTTGCCGATTACGTTGCCGCTCGGTAAGCCGACGTTTTGCGAATTCATCTGCCCCGCAGGAACGTTGGAAGCCGGTTTGCCGTTGATTGCCGCACATGAAGAATTTCGCGACGCGTTGGGAAATTTATTCGCGCTGAAAATGTTCGTGCTGCTTGCGGTAATTGTCGCGTGCGTCGTCGTCCACAGATTTTTTTGCCGCGTAATGTGTCCGCTCGGCGCGATTTACGGCTTGTTGAATCGTTGGAGTTTTTGGCGACTGAACTTTTCGGCTCAAACGTGCGTGAACTGCGGGCGTTGCAAAAAAGTTTGT
>JAFUYE010000129.1 GCA_017470715.1 Selenomonadaceae bacterium | reverse complement strand
TTATCGATCTCAACCTGCAAATCCGTTTCAAAAACAATCCGCGTGTCGATTAAGTCTTCGACAGAAAATTTTCAACCTATGCGCCGCGATTTACAATTTTATAGCCGCATGATATAATTCGCCGCAATGTTCAATTTTCCAATGTTTGAGAGGAGACTTTCGAAAGTTTATGGGCAAAAAAATGAAGACGATGGACGGCAACCAAGCTGCGGCGTATATTTCCTACGCGTTTACGGATGTGGCAGCGATTTACCCGATAACACCGTCGTCACCTATGGCCGAAGATGTCGACGTTATGGCGGCTCGCGGCACTAAAAATATTTTCGGTCAGAAAGTTCGTTTGGTTGAAATGCAGTCCGAAGCAGGCGCGGCGGGCACCGTTCACGGCTCATTGCAGGCAGGCGCGTTGACGACAACTTACACCGCGTCGCAAGGTTTCCTGCTGATGATTCCGAATCTGTACAAAATTGCGGGCGAACAACTCCCCGGTGTTTTTCACGTGTCGGCGCGTGCTTTGGCAACTTCGACGTTGAATATCTTCGGCGACCACCAAGACGTTATGGCGGCGCGTCAAACCGGTTGCGCAATGTTCGCCGAATCAAGCGTGCAGGAAGTCATGGACTTATCGGCAGTCGCACATCTCGCGGCGATTAAAGGACGCATTCCGTTTATAAATTTCTTTGACGGATTCCGCACGTCGCATGAAATTCAGAAAATCGAAATGATTGACTATGCTGACCTTGCGAAGATTTTGGATTTCGACGCGGTTGACAAATTCCGTCGCAGTGCATTAAATCCGGATCATCCCGTCATTCGCGGCACGGCGACAAATCCCGACGTTTACTTCCAGATTCGCGAAACCGTCAACAACAATTACGAACAACTTCCCGACATTGTCGAAGAAATTATGTCGGAAGTGGCGAAAATCACGGGACGCGTTCATCACGTCTTTGATTATGTCGGTGCGCCGGACGCCGAACGAATCATTATCGCTATCGGCTCAGGTTGTCAGACTGCCGAAGAGGCAGCGAATTACCTTAACGCTCGTGGCGAAAAAGTCGGCGTTGTCAGCGTGCATTTGTATCGTCCGTTCAGCGTGAAACATTTCCTCAACGCAATTCCGAAAACCGTCAAGAAAATTGCAGTTCTCGACCGCACGAAAGAAAGTGGCGCAGTCGGTGAACCGTTGTATCTCGACGTTAAATCCGCATTTTATGACGCGGACATCAAACCCGTTATCGTCGGCGGACGTTTCGGTCTCGGCGGCAAAGATACCACGCCCGAACAAATGCTTGCCATCTTCGACGAACTGAAAAAAGATTCGCCGCTTAACGGCTTCACAATCGGCATTAATGACGACGTGTCGCATAAATCGCTTGCCGTCGAATATCACGACATTGACTTTACGCCCGAAGGAACTACCGCTTGCAAATTCTGGGGTCTCGGCTCGGACGGCACTGTCGGCGCGAACAAATCTGCAATTAAAATTATCGGCGACAACACCAATCTTTACGCGCAGGCTTATTTTGCTTACGACAGCAAAAAATCCGGCGGCATCACGATGAGCCATCTTCGTTTCGGTGAAAAGCCGATAACTTCGCCGTATTTAATTACCAAACCCGATTTCGTCAGCTGTTCGCAAAAAAGTTACGTTCACCACTACAACCTTATCGCGGGCTTGAAACGCGGCGGAACTTTCCTTTTGAACACGGACTGGAGCGACGAAAAACTCGGCAAGAAACTTAAACCCGCAATGAAACGTTATATCGTCGACAACGACATTCAGGTTTACACCGTCAACGCCGTGAAAATCGCGGGCGAACTCGGTCTCGGCGGACGTTTCAACATGGTCATGCAGGCGGCATTCTTCAAACTTGCCAACATTATTCCGCTTGACGAAGCTGTCAAATATCTCAAAGACGCCGTTGAAAAATCTTACGGCTCGAAGGGACAAAATATCGTCGACATGAACTGCGGCGCGATTGACCAAGGCATTGAAGCTCTGCACAAAGTTGACATCAGCACGTGGGACGTTGACGATACCAGCATGAATCGCAGCGTGAAACAGGTCAACCCGCCCGAATTCGTAACGGAACTGCAAAATGTCATGAACCGTCAGGAAGGCGACGGACTTGCTGTCAGCAAATTCATGAAGCTTGCGGACGGCACGTTCCCCGTCGGCGGCTCGGCTTACGAAAAACGCGGCACGGCGATTAAAGTTCCCGAATGGGATAAATCGAAATGTATCGGTTGCAATCAATGTTCGTTCGTCTGCCCGCACGCCGCAATTCGTCCCGTGTTGACGACCAACGAAGAACTTGCCAACGCGCCCGAAGGCATGGAAAGTATCCCGTCGAAAATTTCTCGCGGTGCTTACAACTTGACAATCGCGGTGTCGACTTATGACTGTCTCGGTTGCGGAAACTGCGCGCAGGTTTGCCCGAAACAGGCGTTGACGATGGTTAAGTTTAACGATGAGGCAATGGCTCGCCAAAAATATTTCGATTTCGGCGTTGACCCGAAAAAAGTTGCTCCGAAAGTCAACCCGACGAAAAACACGACCGTTATCGGCAGTCAGTTTGAAAGACCGTTGTTCGAGTTCAGCGGTGCTTGCGCAGGTTGCGGCGAAACTCCTTACGCGAAACTTTTGACGCAACTTTTCGGCGATAGAATGATGATTGCCAACGCAACGGGTTGTTCGTCAATTTGGGGCGCATCGGCTCCCGCAATGCCTTACACGACGAATCAATTCGGCAGAGGTCCCGCGTGGGGCAATTCCCTGTTTGAGGACAACGCGGAATTCGGTCTCGGCATGTTCCTCGGCGTCAAGGCTGTTCGTGAAAGTTTGCTTGCCGACGTTGAAAAAGTTTTGTCCGAAGATATTTCCGACGAACTTAAAGCCGCGCTTACCGATTGGAAAGACAACTTCAACGTCAGCGAAAAAACTCGTGAACGCGCCTACAAGTTGACGGAAATTCTGTCCGCTCAAAAGGGCGATAATGCGTTGCTCAACAAGATTTATAACAACCGCGATTTCTTCGTCAAACGTTCGCAATGGATTCTCGGCGGTGACGGTTGGGCTTACGATATCGGTTACGGCGGTGTCGACCACGTGCTTGCCAGCGGCGAAGACATTAATATTTTCGTCTTCGACACGGAAGTTTATTCAAACACGGGCGGTCAGGCGTCCAAAGCAACTCCGGCGGCGGCTATTGCTCAGTTCGCGGCGACCGGTAAACGCACGAAGAAAAAAGATCTCGGCAAAATGGCAATGAGCTACGGTTATGTTTATGTCGCGCAAGTTTCAATGGGTGCCGACCAAAATCAGTTGCTCAAGGCGATTACCGAAGCCGAAGCTTATCCCGGTCCGTCGCTGATTGTCGCTTATGCTCCGTGCATCAACCACGGTATCCGCAAAGGCATGGGCTCTTCGCAACTTGAAGGCAAACTCGCCGTTCAGTGCGGTTATTGGGCGAATTGGCGTTACAATCCTCAGCTTGTCGGCACGGGCAAAAATCCGTTCACGCTTGACAGCAAGGAACCCGACTTCAGCAAGTTCCAAGAATTTTTGATGGGCGAAGTTCGTTACTCGTCGTTGAAACGCAATTTCCCCGACACCGCGCAGGAATTGTTCGAGAAAACTCAGCACGACGCCGAAGAACGTATCGCAGGCTACAAAATTCTTGCAGGCAAGTGAGCTTTAAGCTGTAAGCTTTAAGCTTTAAGGTGCGACAGCGATTTTCCTCAAAGCTTAAAGCTCAAAGCTCAAAGCTCCACAAAGGAGCGCATATCATGAAAAAAATTATTGTCATCCCCGGCGACGGTATCGGGCAAGAAATTACCGCGTCCGCCGTCGAAGTCCTCAAGAAAGTCGACGAAAAATTTAAAATCGGCATGGAGTACGAAACTCGCGACGCGGGCGGTACGTCCTACGAAAAATTCGGCTCGCCCTTGACCGACGAAACACTTGACGCGTGCAAAAAAGCTGACGGTGTTTTGTTCGGTGCTGTCGGCGGCAAGAAATGGGATTCGTTGCCCGTTCACCTGCGTCCCGAAAAAGCAATCTTCGGCTTGCGCAAAGGTTTGGGCTTGTTCGCGAACCTGCGCCCGACGAAAGTTTATCCCGAACTGATTAATTCGTCGCCGCTGAAAAAAGAACTCGTCGCGGGCAGTGACTTGCTGATTGTCCGTGAACTTGTCGGCGGAATTTATTTCGGTCCTCGTTGCGAATCGGAAACGAAAGATGGCGTCGAACAGGCATGGGATACCGAAATTTATTCCGTGCCCGAAATCGAACGAATCACAAAACTTGCTTTCGAGACGGCTAAAATTCGTCGCGGAAAAGTTACTTCCGTCGACAAAGCCAACGTTCTTGCGGCAAGTCGTTTGTGGCGGAAAGTCGTCGTCGACGTTGCGAAAAATTTCCCCGACGTTGAACTGAATCATCTTTACGTTGACAACGCGGCAATGCAACTCGTGCTGAACCCGAAACAGTTTGACGTTATTGTCACGAATAATATTTTCGGCGACATTTTGAGCGACGAAGCGGCGGTTATCGGCGGCTCAATCGGTTTGATGCCCAGCGCGTCAATCGGCGAATTCACCAGCCTTTACGAACCGATTCACGGCAGCGCGCCCGATATTGCCGGTCAAGGTATCGCGAACCCGATGGGCACGATTTTAAGCGCGGCAATGTTGTTGCGTTACAGCCTTAATCGTGACGACGCGGCAAAGGCGATTGAAACTGCGATTGACAGAACTTTGGCGGACGGCTATCGCACGGCGGACATTTTCACCGACGGATTTAAAAAAGTCGGCACGAACGAAGTCACCGAAATCATCATCAAAAATATTTGAGCTGAAAAAATTTTTCGGGCGTCGACAGATTTTGTCGGCGTCATTTTTTATCGATGTTGGAGCGTAACTCAGAGGTCGTCACGGATGACGGTCGCCGTCCGCGCATTTCGCGTGATGCAAAATTAGCGAACATGTTTTGCTACTTTTCTTTTGCGCCAAAAGAAAAGTTGATTAACCAAACTCAAAATTCACGAACGCGCCGAATCGAAGGCAACACGATTAAACCGTAATCAAATAACCGTCACCGCCGAACTTCCCCTTGACACGCCGAATAGTTTCAATTAAAATCGCGTGAGTATGGCGGGTTGCCTTTCGTTTCCATTAGCCCCGGACAAAAGCGAACTTCGTCGTGCGTTCCAATTAAGTCAAAGTCATGGAGGAATTTTCGTGAAAGATACGTACATGGCAAAGGCGGGCGACGTTGAACGCAAATGGTACATCGTCGACGCTGAAGGAAAAACCGTCGGACGTTTGGCTTCCGAAATTGCCAAAGTCCTGCGCGGAAAAAATAAACCCGTGTTCACGCCGCATGTCGATACGGGCGACTTCGTTATCGTCATCAACGCAGAAAAAATCGTCTTCACCGGCAAGAAACTTCGCAAGAAAGTTTACTTCCATCACACCGGTTACCTCGGCGGCGGCAAATATGCCACGGCGGGCGAATGGATGAAAAAATTTCCCGAACGCGTCCTTGAGCACGCAGTCAAAGGCATGTTGCCCAAAAACAAACTCGGCGCGGATCTGTTCAGAAAACTGCACGTCTTCACGGGCGACAAACACCCCTACGCCGCGCAGAAACCCGAAGAACTTAAAATCGAAACGCGCTAAGGAGAGATAAATTTATGGCACAAGTCAGCTACTACGGCACAGGTCGCCGCAAAAGTTCCGTTGCCCGCGTGCGCCTCGTCCCCGGCGACGGCAAAGTCACGATTAACAATCGCGCAATGGAAGAATATTTCGGCTTGAAAACTCTTGAACTTATCGTTCGTCAACCGTTGGTTCTCACCGAGATGAATGACAAATACGACGTGATTGCTTCCGTCAAAGGCGGCGGCACCACCGGACAAGCGGGCGCGATTCGTCACGGAATCACCCGCGCATTGATGGAGCTTGACGAAGGTCTTCGTCCCGCGCTCAAAAAAGCAGGATTCGTTACCCGCGACCCCCGCGAAAAGGAACGTCGCAAATACGGTCTCAAAAAAGCGCGCAAAGCTTCCCAGTTCTCGAAACGTTAAAAAATTTACGGCTCTCGTTCGATACACGACGGGAGCTTTTTTTAAAGCAATTAGGAATTTGTGAAGTGGTTTCCGCGATTGCAATAAGGAGCAAATTACACCATGAGTTTTACCGTCGAAAGATTGACAAAAAATTCGCGGGACATTGACGCGGTTAAACGACTGATAGAAAATGCATTTCCGCCACAGGAAAGAGTTTCGACAGATTTTGTTTTGGATTTCGATAAAGTGCGCACGGAATTCCTGCTTTTCTACGACGGCGATTTGTTTTGCGGTTTTGCCTGTCTGCTTAACGGCGCGCAAGATATTTCGTTCTTCTGTTGGCTTGCGGTCGAAGAAAATCTGCGCGGCAAAGGTTACGGCGGAAAAATTTTGCAATACATTCGCGAACAAAAAAGAGGTCGCCGAATTTTTTTTGACATTGAGCGCGTCGACGTGCCCGCCGAAAATTCGGAGCAACGATTAAAGCGAAAAAAGTTCTATCTGAGAAACGGCTATCACGAGACGGGTCTTTACAGAACTTTTCACGGCGTGGATTATGAATTGCTGGTAAACGGCGGCGAAATTTCCGCTGAAGATGTCGATGGTTTTTTTGCCAAAATATTGCGGGCAGTCAAAGATCATGGCGCGTCTTGATATTCACGGACGCCAATTAATTTATTTTTTGGGAGGTTACAAACATGCGTGGTATTGATGTTTCGGTTTTCAACGAAAATATCGATTGGCAGGCGGTCAAAGCTGCGGGAATCGACTTCGCGATTTGTCGGACGGGTTTCGGTCGCACGGACGCCGACGAAACTTTTGCGGCTCAAGTCGACGGTGCGCACAAAGCCGGTTTGATTTGCGGAGCGTATCACCATTCCTACGCGCTCGACACTGCCGCTGCCGCCGAAGAGGCTCGCTTTTGCAAGTCGATTATCGAACGTGCCGGCGTCATGCTTGAATTGCCGGTATGGGTTCTCGTTGCCGACAGCGACGGTTACAAACAGCGCAAGGGCTTCGATTTTTCGCGGGCGAACGTCACGGCGATTTGTCAAGCGTTCCTCGACAACATTAAACCGCTCAACTGCGGCGTCTATTCAACCGCGTCGTGGCTGAACGATTTTATTGATTGGCAGGCTCTCGGTTGCCCGGTTTGGAATGCGGAATGGAACGCGACGGATTCATTGCATCGGAATATGTGGCAGTTCACTGACGCGCTGAAAATCGGCGGACAAACTTTCAACGGCAACGAACTTTACGACAAAGTTTCCGCACCGACTGCAACGCCGACCGCAACCAATGCGCAACCGTCCGCACAAAATTTGATTCACAACATTTTGAGCAACAGACCCGGCACCGCGTCATCAAATACAGCCGCACAATCCGCGCCCGCATCATCGACGCCGCAACAAAATTCTTCCGCACAAAATTTGATTCACAACATTTTGAGCAACAGAACAAACACCGCGTCATCAAATACGGCCGCACAATCTGCGCCCGCGTCTTCGGAAACTTCCGCGTCGACGAAACCGCAATCTTCCGCGCAAAATTTGATTCACAACATTTTGAGCAACCGCAAATGAATTTGTCGTACTCGTCGCAAAAAAGTATTCGTCGTATGTCAATTTTGTTGGTTGACAGAAAAATTGTACACGACTATAATTAGACAGCTTGCGCACAGAGCGATAAATTCATTGGAGGTATTCTGACATGGCAGTTGGTAAGGTAAAGTGGTTCAGCGCAGAAAAAGGTTACGGCTTCATTGCTCGCGAAGAGGGCGACGATGTCTTCGTGCATTTCTCGGCGATTCAGAGTGACGGTTACAAAACTCTCGACGAAGGTCAAGAAGTTTCTTTCGACATCATTGAGGGCGAACGTGGTCCCCAAGCGGCCAACGTCAAAAAACTTTAAGCGTTGAACTGCGAACATCTTGCTTCAAAGCGGCTTGTTTCCGAAGAGCGTTTGTCGGAGACAGGCCGTTTTGGATTTTTGGAGTTGATTGTTATGAAATTTGTTTCGTGGAACGTCAACGGTCTGCGCGCCTGTTTGAAGAAAAATTTTATGCCCGCTTTTCGTGAACTTGACGCGGATATTTTCGCCGTGCAGGAAATTCGTATGCAGGACGGTCAAGCGATTGTCGAACTGAACGGTTACGAACAAATTTGGAATTACGGACAGCGCAAAGGCTACGCGGGCACGGCGGTTTTCACACGCGTCAAGCCCGAAAATTTCACGCTAGGTATCGGTGTTGACGAATTCGACGCCGAAGGCAGAGTTATCACGCTCGACCTCGGAGAAATTTTTTTCGTCAACGTTTATGTCCCGAATTCGCACAATCTCGAATGGCTCGAACGCCGTTTGAGTTGGGAAAATTATTTCCGCGAATATTTGTCGAAACTTGACGCCGAAAAGCCCGTTGTCGTTTGCGGGGACTTCAACGTTGCCCATCAACCGATTGATTTAAAACATCCCGAACGAAATCACGAAAGCGCGGGTTTCAGCGACGACGAACGCGAAAAATTTTCCGACTTGCTGAACGCGGGCTTTGTCGACACCTTCAGATTTTTATATCCGACGACGACGGGAGCTTACACCTGGTGGCATTATCGCAGTAAAGCGCGTCAAAACAATTCGGGCTGGCGAATCGATTATTTTTTGGTCTCGGAACGTTTGCGCGAAAAAATTTCCGCCGCGACGATTGAAAGTCAACTTCTAGGCAGTGACCATTGCCCCGTTACGTTGACGCTTGAATAAAAAAATTATCCCCGATAAAAACGTCGGGGATTTTTTCGCGGCGACAACATTTGATTTGCGAACAGCTTACGGCGCGATAACTGTTTGGTTACTTTTTAAAAGTAACTCTCGGCAGTGACCGTTGCCCCGTTACGTTGACGCTTGAGAATTTCCGATAATTTTAGCGTAAAATTTTGCGGCATTGACAAAAATCGTTGTTGGAAATAAATTAAGCACGGAAATTTTTCGAGAGGAGATTTTTAACCAATGGCGATACTTATTTGCGGCGGCGCAGGTTATATCGGTTCGCACACAATCCGCTTGCTCGTCGACGCGGGCGAAGACGTGATTGTTGCCGACAATTTGAGCACGGGACACAAAACCGCGATTAATCCTGCCGTCAAGTTTTACAACTGCGACATTCGCGACAAAGTTGCGCTCCAAAAAATTTTTGCCGAAAACAAAATCGAGGCGGTATTTCACTTCGCGGCGTTCATTGAGGCGGGCGAAAGTGTCGTTCTTCCGCTGAAATATTTCAGCAACAACGTCGTCGGCATGGAAATTTTGCTTGAGGCAATGGTTGACGCGGGCGTCGACAAAATTATTTTCAGTTCAAGCGCGGCGGTTTACGGCGAACCCGAAAAAATTCCCGTCGGCGAACTTGACGCGACAGTTCCCGTCAATCCTTACGGCGACTCGAAATTGATTATGGAAATGATGATGCGACGTGTCAGCGCGGCTCACGGCGTGCGTTTCGTCAGCTTGCGATATTTCAACGCGTGCGGTGCGATTGAGGACGCGACAATCGGCGAAGATCATCACCCCGAAAGTCATTTGATTCCGCTGATTTTGCAAGTTCCACTCGGCAAGCGCGAACACATTACGATTTTTGGCGACGACTATCCGACACCGGACGGCACTTGTATTCGCGATTACATTCACGTCATGGATTTGGCGGCGGCTCATCAAAATGCGTTGAATTATCTGCGCGACGGCGGCGAATCGGATTTTTTCAATCTCGGCAGCGGGCAAGGTTTTTCGGTCAAAGAAATTATTTCGACGGCGGAAAAAGTCACCGCGCAGAAAATAAAAACCGTGCTCGGTGCTCGACGGGCGGGCGACCCGGCTCGGTTGATTGCTTCAAGCGACAAGGCACGAAAAATTTTAAATTGGCAACCGCGCTTTGACGACATTGAAAAAATTATTTCGACGGCGTGGAATTGGCATCGAACACACCCGAACGGCTTCAACGACTGAAAGCAATTAGGAATTAGGAGTGAGGAATTAGGAATTAGGAATTAGGAATTAGGAATTAGGAATTAAATTCGCACCGTAATCATTCCACATTCCTAATTCCACATTCCTAATTGCTTTTCCGTGTCGGGGGAAATTTTTTTGTCGTAACGTTCAGAACAGCGATAACTGATTGGATTCGGACAAATTCTTTAAGCAACCGTGACTTTTCAGCGCGGCAACCGTCGTTCGTGTGATTCCCGTGCGCGATTTTAAATCTTCAATCGACGAAAATTCACCGTTTTGCCGTGCCGTGACGATAGCTTTTGCCTGAGCCTCACTGACGCCGTCAATCGAACTCAAAGACATAAGCAAAGAATTTTTCCTGACGATAAAATCTTCAGCCGCCGATTCGTAAATGTCCGCACGCTCAAATTTAAATCCGCGCAAGAAAAATTCATGCACGACTTGATAATCGGACTGCAAATCGGATTCGTTTTCGTCAAGCTTCCTGTCCAAAGAAATTTCGTCCAGCTCCGAAAGTTTCTGCGTTATGTAAGATTCGCCCTTGATGACTTCGTTCGCGTCAAATTTTTCCGTGCGTTTGGAAAAATACGCCGCATAATACGCCAAAGGGTAGTGAACTTTGCACCAGGCGATTCGATAAGCCATCATGACGTAAGCGGTGGCGTGCGCTCGCGGAAAAAGATATTTTATCTTTTGACACGAATCAATATACCAATCGGGCACGTCGTGCGCCTTCAAATCGGCAACATCGTCGGATTTTATGCCTTTTCCCTTGCGAACCGACTCCATCGTCTTGAACGATTTCAGCGCGTCAACGCCGTGATGAATCAGATACATCATAATATCATCGCGGGCGGAAATTGCATTTTTCAGCGTGCACGTGCCTTTTTTGATTAAATCCTGCGCATTACCGAGCCAAACGTCGGTGCCGTGCGAAAATCCCGAAATTCTGACCAAATCGCTGAAACAATCGGGGTGCGTGTCGTCAATCATGTTGCGAGTAAAGCCCGTGCGGAATTCCGGAATGCCAAACGTGCCGGATTTCGTTCCGAGTTTGGTTGAACTGACACCGAGCGCGTCCGTCGACGAAAAAAGACTCAAAGTCGGCTTATCGTCGAGCGGAATGGTTTTCGGATCGCGTTTCGTGAGTTTTTCGAGCATTTTTATCATCGTCGGGTCGACGTGACCTAAAATATCGAGCTTAACGAGCCGCGAACTAATCGAGTGATAATCAAAATGCGTCGTAATCGTTCCGGAGTCTTTATTGTCGGCGGGAAATTGAATCGGGCTGAAATAATGAATGTCCATGTCACGCGGCACAACCATAATGCCTGCGGGATGTTGCCCCGTCGTTCGTTTGACGCCCTGACAGCCTGCCGCGATTTTTGCGATAAATGAGCCGTGTTTTTTTATGCCGCGTTCGTCGAAATATTTTTTCACGAGCCCGAACGAAGTTTTTTCCGCGACGGTCGAAATTGTGCCTGCGCGATAGACATTGTGCTTGCCGAAAAGAACTTCGGTGTATTTGTGCGCGGTCGATTGATATTCGCCCGAAAAATTTAAGTCAATATCGGGAACTTTGTCGCCGTCGAAGCCCAAAAATACCGCGAACGGAATATCATGACCGTCTTTAATGAGCGGATGACCGCACACGGGACAAATTTTTTTCGGCAGGTCGTAACCGCAACCAACTTCGCCGTGAGTGAAAAATTCGCTGTACTTGCACTTCGGGCAACGATAATGCGGCGGCAACGGATTGACTTCGGTAATGCCAATCAGCGTGGCGACGAACGATGAACCGACACTGCCGCGTGAACCGACAAGATAACCGTCGTCGTTGGATTTTTTGACGAGGCGTTGAGCAATTAAATACAAACCTGCGAATCCGTGCCCGATAATCGGCTTAAGTTCCTGTTCGAGACGATTTTCGACGAGTTTTGGAAGATTTTGCCCGTAAAGTTGTCGAGCTTTGGCGTAAGACGTTTCGCGAATTTCATTTTCGGCACCGGCAACCTGAGGCGAATACAATCCGTCGGGAATCGGCTTCAAAAATTCGATTTCGTCGGCGATTTTGTTCGGATTGGTGACGACAGCTTCAAAAGCCGTTTCCGCACCGAGATAACTGAATTCCTCAAGCATTTCATTCGTCGTGCGCAAAAACAGCGGCGGTTGCTTGTCAATGTGCACGTCGGAAAATTTTTTGCCCGACATTAAAACTGCGCGGCAAATTGCGTCTTCGGGATTCAAAAAATGCGCGTCGGTGGTTGCGACAATCGGCTTGCCCAATTTTTTCGCGAGTTCGACGACTTTGCGATTAATGTTGCGTAAATCTTCGTCGTCGTTGATGTTCGGATAATTTTCGCTGCGAATCATGAAGTCGTTGTTGTGGAACGGCTGAATTTCAAGGTAGTCATAAAATTTCGCGATGTCCTCAATTTCGGCGTCGGATTTTTCTTTGACAATCGCCTGAATCAATTCGCCGGCTTCGCACGCGGAACCGATAATCAAACCGTCGCGCATTTCGGCGAGCAAACTTTTGGGAATTCGCGGACGATAATACATAAATTTTAGCTGACTTATCGACACGAGCCGATACAAATTTCCGAGCCCGACTTTGTTTTTCGCCAAAATGATTATGTGATTGGAACCTTTCTGCTTAAAATCGTCGCCGACAAGGTAACCTTCCATGCCGTAAATAATTTTAATCGGCGTGCCTTTTTTCGCGAGTTTTTCTGCGGCAAGTGCGGCGTTCGGGAAAGCTTGAATAACTCCGTGGTCGGTTACTGCAACGGAATTCCAGCCCCAAGCGGCGGCGGTCGCGATTAATTTTTCGACGGGAATTACGGCGTCCATTGCGCTCATCGTCGTATGAACGTGCAATTCGGTGCGTTTGACTTCGGCGTTGTCGATTCGCGAAATTTGCTCCAAATTTTCCACCGAGTCGACAAAAATAATTGTTTCCTTCGCGTAGTCGTCGAAACTTGTTTTGCCGGCGATTTTAACGAGACTGCCCGATTTAAGCGCGTCGGCAAAAGGTTTGGCGTCGTCGCGTTTGTCGCCTTTGAAAAATTTTTTGCAATTAATGCCGTCGGTTTTGTCCGTCACGCTGAACGAAACAATAATCGTGCCGGTTTTCGTTTCGCGCAGGTTGACGCCGTTTCTGTCGCCGCTGCCGATTTCGCCGCAAATGACAACCGCGCCGGAATTTTCGTCAAGTTTTTCAATCGGAATAACTGAGCCGGAAATTTTTTTGCCGAGAATTTTTTTGCCTGAAGAAATTTTTTCGTCGGAAGAATTTTTTTCGGCAGGCGCGGAAATATCGTCGGTTTTCTTCGACGGAGCGCGTTTACGTTTCGGTTTTTCAGCAGGAATTTCGTCACCGATTGAAACGGTTGACTTGAATTCGATTTTGGCGTTGTATCGGCGCGTCAAAAGTTCGGCGGCGTCGTCGAGAAATTTTTTGTCGAAGTCTTTTTCCGTGAGCAAGCTGATTTCCCAAAGATTAATCGCGGGCGTCACGAAAACCGTTTTGAGCGTGCATTTATCGAGTTTTGAGCTTGTTTCGGCGTCGAGATTGACGAACAGCCTGCCGAAATTTTTCCCGTTGTCAACTTTAAGTTCGTATTTGTCCACAGCGTCACCCCTGAAAAAACAATTAGGAATTGGGAATGTGGAATGAGGAATTAAATCCTCTCCGTTGTCATCCCCAATTCCCGATTTAAAGTTCAAATTTTATTTGTTCTGTGTCGCGAAATTGTAACCGTTCATGTCGAGTGCCTCTTGAAAAATCTCAATCAACGCGTCGGAATAAAATCTGCGGTAATGTCGACGGTAGATTATGATACGTTCTTCGAGCGGCAAAACGTTCCAGCGCAGAATCAGTTCCAGGAAAACATTTTCGATATTTTCCGCAGTTTGTTCGTTGACTTTGAACGCGGCAATATTCGGGTAGCGGAAAAGTTCTTCGTCGGATTGGAAGTTCAAAAATTTTTCTGCCGTCACCGCACCGAATAAAACGCCTGTCGCATCAGCGTTGATTTTTCTTTGAGTTTGGTGAAATGACACGTCATGCAGGACGACAACCGCGTTATCGGTCAAATACGGCAACACGGCAAGAAAATCCAAAAGTTCGCCGGGGAGAGTATGCGTCGTGTCGAGAATCACGAAGTCAATGCCACCGCCGATTTCGTCAATGACTTGCGGCAAAATTTTTCCGAGATGAAATTCATGCGTGCCGCGCATCTTGCCGAAAATTTTTTCTTTGGCGAACATGCCGAGAAAACCGGATGGTTTTGTTTTATCGCGATAAAACGTTGAAACTACGTCGATTGAATACATTTCGTACGGCGTGCCGATGTCTTCGAATGCCTGCAAGATTATCGCAGTGGAACCGCCCGCCTGCGACGCCGACTTCCAAAATTTTTTTCGGGCGAAAAGTTTTCAACGCACCGCAAAGAAATGCCGACTCAAATTCGCTCATTTCGGGTTCGCCGTCAAACGCGGGAAGTTTCGGCAAAATTTTTCTGCGCGGCTCAAAATCCAAAGGCAATTCATTTAAACGAATCATACCGCCGCGATTTCCTCTTGCGTCAGAGAATTCAAGCCGTGACTTTTAAGCAGAGCCTCGGCTTTTTTGGTGTCGTTGACGCGGAAAATCATATAAGCACGTTCCTTGCCCGCAAACGCGTACATGTATTCGATGTTGACGTTCGCCGCCGAAAAATTTTTCAGCAAGTTGTTCAAGTCGCCCGCTTCGTCGGCAATGGCGTAGGCAAGCACCGGCGTTAAAGTTGCGACGAAATTATTTTCCTTCAAAACGTTGGTTGCCTCGAAAACGTCGTTGACCAACATGCGCACAATACCGAATTCGCTTGTCTCGGCAAGACTCAATGCGCGGATGTTGATTTTGTTCGTCGCCAAAACTTCCGTCAGTCTGTTCAACGTGCCGGCTCTGTTTTCAAGGAAAACCGAAACTTGATTGACGCTCATGGTTGTTCGCTCCTTTTTGCTAAGCTGTCAGCTGTCAGCTTTTAGCTTTCAGGAAAATTTTTTCGTCAACCCTAAAAGCTAAAAGCTTAAAGCTAAAAGCTAAATTTTTCTGTTATCGATGACGCGGACGGCTTTGCCTTCGCTGCGGGTGATTGACTTCGGCGCAACAAGCGTGACTTTCGCCTTGATACCGAGCATTGCGCGCAGACCGTCTTCCAAAACTTTGCGGCGGGCTTGAATTTCGCCGACGTTGTCCGTGAACATATCGGGCGTCATTTCAACTTTGACCTCGAAAGTATCCGTGTTGTTGACGCGCCCGACGATAATTTGATAGTTCGCCGCGTAACCGTTGTTCATCAAAACCGTTTCAATCTGTGACGGGAAGACGTTGACGCCGCGAATAATCAACATGTCGTCGGAACGTCCTTTCGGTTTGGTCATGCGAACATGCGTCCTGCCGCAGGAACATTTTTCGCGAGTCAATGTGCAAATGTCGCGTGTGCGGTAACGAATCAGCGGAAAAGCTTTTTTGTCCAGCGACGTGAAAACCAATTCGCCTTGCGTGCCTTCGGGCAAAACTTCGCCCGTGTCGGGGTCGATGATTTCGGCAAGGAAATGATCTTCGTTGATGTGCATACCGTTTTGTTCGGAACACTCGAACGCAACGCCGGGACCGCTGATTTCCGTCAAGCCGTAAATGTCGTAAGCTTTGATGCCCAAAGTTTTTTCGATGTCGCGGCGCATTTCCTCTGACCAGGCTTCCGCGCCGAAAATGCCGGCTTTAAGCGGAATATCTTCGGGCTTGTAACCCATTTCCTTGAACGTTTCGCCGATATAAGCCGCGTAACTGGGCGTGCAACAAAGAATTGTCGCGTGCAAGTCCATGATAAACATAATTTGGCGTTCGGTATTGCCGGAACTTGTCGGGACAGTCAAGCAGCCGACTTTGTGACTTCCGCCGTCAAGTCCCGCGCCACCCGTGAAAAGTCCGTAGCCGTAAGAAACTTGGCAGACGTCGTCTTTGGTGCCGCCCGCCGCAACAATCGCCCGCGCCGTGCAGTCGTTCCAAAGGTCGATATCCGATTGCGTGTAAAAAATTATGACGCGTTTGCCCGTCGTGCCGGAAGTCGATTGAATTCGCACGCATTCGCTCAACGGAACCGCCAACAGTCCGTAAGGATAAGCGTCGCGCAAGTCCGCTTTCGACATAAACGGCAACTTGTGCAGGTCGTCAATCGATTTAATGTCGTCGGGCGTGACGCCGTGCGCTTCCATCTTTTTGCGGTAATAGGGGACGTTCTCCCACACGTAACGAACCTGCGCGGGCAGAAGTTCATTTTGCAACGCCTTGATTTTTTCAATCGGCGCACATTCAATATCGGGCTGAAAATAATTTGCCATGCTTAAAACCTGCTCTCTTAAAAACTTTGTGTAAACCGCATTTGAATTTCTACGACGCAAAAAAAAATCCTGCACATGGCAGGAAATTGGTATTGAGTTTCGGAGCAGATTAATTTTCGGTTGCAATGACGATTTGCGGTTGATTGCTGAGTTCGTCCGTTTGCGTGCCGAAGGAAACTTCGCCGAGATTTTCCGCAGGCAAAATTTCCGACAGCGTGTCGACGGTTCCCGCGTCAACAATCTGCAAAGCGTTCGCGAAATCCGTTTCGTAATTCGGCAAGAAGTCGCCCGCGAGGTCTGCGCTCATAAACAAGCTGATTGGATTGACTGCAACG
>JAFUYE010000128.1 GCA_017470715.1 Selenomonadaceae bacterium | reverse complement strand
TCACGGCGGGCGAACCTCGGTCGGAATATGCGGCGGTATTCGGCATTGCTGAAGAATTTTTGCCGTCGATGCGCGCAGGTCACGCGGGCGAAAAATTTTTGATTGACGGTGTCGAAGTCGAAATTCTGTTCGCGCCTCAAGTCGGCACGGGCAACGAAATTTCCAACGTTTACCGCGTTCGTTGCGGCAACGTGAGTTTTTTGATAACGGGCGACTTGGTTACGGACATTGAAGCGCAAATGTTGCGTGAAGGCGTCGACGTTCAAAGCACCGTTTTAAAAGTCGGGCACCACGGCTCAAAAACCAGTTCAAGCGAAGAATTTCTGCGCGCCGTCAATCCGAAATGTGCGGTGATTTGTGTCGGTTACGGAAATAATTTCGGTCATCCGCGTCCCGAAGTTTTGGAGCGTTTGAAAAATTTGCCGACGAAAATTTTCCGCACAGACCGCGACGGCTTGATAAAATTCCGAACTGACGGAAAAACTTTGTCGGTTGAAACTTTCAACAAAAATCCGTGACGCGTCCGAAAAAATGTTGACGCTTTCGCACGACGTCGATTAAAATTGTCGCAGTTAAAAATTTATTTGTGTTGACATGAAACGTTTGGAGGTGTTGTCATGAAAAAATTTTTTGCGGCAATAATTTTTGCGCTTTTGTTATTGCTTGTCGAAAGTTCCGCTCAGTCAATGCCTGTGCAACTGTTTGACCACAGCGTCGATTACATCATCAGCGACTTGCGCACGGCGTGCAGAGAAGAACTCGGCATCAGCCTTTGGGGCACGGAATATTACACTTACCAAGGCGCAAGACGTTGCGAATTGCATTTCGGCAACAGCGATAACAACACGATTCGTTTCCGCCTTAACAACGACAACAGCGTCGTTCGCGTACTCGTGAGCGTTTGGGTTCCTGACAGAAAACTTTCGCGGGCGGTTGCGGAAGCCGGCGAACAATGCGGGTTTATCGCAGGTGCCATTCTGTATTCCATCGGATTAACTCTGTCTGAAATTGAAAGCTTGTTCAACAAAGCGACCGATGATTTTTACGACACGCTCAACCGCAATCCGTACACGACGCATTACCACGAATCAACTTCGATTTGGTGTCCGCGAATTCGCCGCTACGTTGTCTTGGATCTTGAAGGAAGTCCTTCTATGGTGGAGTTTTACATTTACGCGCACGATTGACGGGTGCTTTTTCACACAAAAAAATCGACGCCGGAGTCGCAAAAACTTCGCGCCGATTTTTTTCGTGTTTGTTATTCGAGTAAGTCGCTCATGCGTTCAAGCGGCGTGCTCAAGTCCATGTGACCTTTGAGCGTTTCGACTTCTTTGCCGTCAACCAAAAATTTCACCTGCGTAATTTCGGGGAAACTTGTCAGCGTGTCGACGATTGAGCCGACAAGAAATTCTTCGCCCGTGGAGCCGCCGACCATCGTTTTCAACATTGCGCCATCCAAATCGACGGTTGCAAGTCCGTTTTCGACGGTGACGGAACGAATGCTTGCGTTCTTCGGGAAAATTGTCGTCAAGTTGTCTTCGTAGGGAGCTTCCAAAAGCATTTCGAGTGCGGCGAAATATTTTTCGTCTTCATGGGCAATGTTGATTCGCCGTTCGACTTCAACCAGCCGCACGCCCGAATCGTCGGGATAATAAACTTTCACGCGCATAATTTGCCTTTCGTTTTCGTTCGGCTCATTTTTTTCATCCGGTGTTACAGATTCGACGGGCTTGAGCGGCGGCGGATTTAACGGCTGAACTTTCACGTCTTGAGCGACGTTTTTAGGTTTTTCAGGCGACGCGGGCAATTCTCCGTTCGGCGGTTGCTCACAACCCGAAATCAACATGACGAGCGCGAACATTGCCGGTACAAAAAATTTCTTCACGATTAATTTGATCCTCCTTGATTGAAGTAACGGTTAACGGCGTTGGTGATTGCCTGCGCAAGTTTGTATTGGTAGTCGCTACTTGCCAACAATTTTTCTTCGCGTGGATTGGTGATAAAGCCGAGTTCAATGAGCGACGCGGGGCATTTTGAATGTGTCATGACGTAAAATCTTGCGCCTTTGACACCGCGATTATAAAGTCCGCCAAGTCGTTCGAGTTCTTCGTTGAGCAAAGTCGCAAGTCGTTTGCCTTGTACTGCTGTCGGCGCATGAAAAGTTTCCATGCCGTGAGAATTTGCGTTGGAAAAAGCATTGCAGTGAACGCTTATAAAAATTTCTGTGTCAGGTGGTGATTTGTCGACACGTGCTTGAAGTTCGACACCGTCGGGCACACCGGGCGCGGCAACGTCAATATCGGTCGTGCGTGTCATGATAACGCGATAACCTTCGGCCGTCAAAAGTTTTTGTGCCTTCAACGAAACGGCAAGCGACACGGATTTTTCGCTTACACCCGTCGGACCAACTGCTCCCGTGTCCGAGCCGCCGTGACCGGGGTCGATAACGATAACATGTCCGCCACGTCCGCCGCCGCGTTTGAAATAGCCATTGGATATGTCGTATCCGTCACGTTTCAGGCGTTCATCAAAATCCCTCAAGCGCATTGACGATTCACCGCCACCAAGTGAAGCATAAACTTTTTTCACGTCGACGACAACGCGGGCATCTTTTTTCTCGGAAGAATTCGCGGGTTCAAGTGAAACATAGACGCCTTTAGAAGAATCCATCAAAAAAATTTGAATCCTCGTGTGACGTTCGGCGGTTTTGTTGACAGAAATTTTTTCGACAAAATTTTTTGCGTCATCTTGAATTTGTGTGCCAGATGATCGGCTGATTCTGCCCGGCAAAGTGTTTTCCAATTCGAGGCGCACAATCCCCGATTTTTCGTCGAATGAAATGTTGTCGTCGAAAAGTTTTCCGCCGCGATAAGAAATTTCAATCCGAAAAGTTTCGTTGTCAAGGTCGAAAGCGTTTATGCCCGTGAGTTCTGCAGGTTTGGCGGCGACGGTTGTTGTGCACGTCAAAACCAACAACATACACAGGCACGTTAAAAATTTTTTCAGCAAAATCATTCCTCCAAATTATTCAGAAGTTCTCGCGCTTCGTCGGTTGCCGCTTGAGTTTTATTTTCGTCGCGGGAAATTGTCAACGTCAAATACTCGCCTTCGTCGGCGTCTTCGGGCAAAAAATCTGCGGGCAAAACAAATTCGCGGAATTCGTCTTCGTCGTCCTCAACCAGAAACACAGCTTTTGCCGTGCCGTCCTCAAGCTGTTCGATTCGGTCAAGGTAAGCGGTTATTTCTTTAGTTCTTTTTTCTTTTGAGCTATCCATTTGTCCAACCAAACCTCCGTTCGTTCGGGCGTGACTGAAAAATTCTTGCCGTCGCTGACAACCGTAATCGTGCCGTTCCAACGCGTGCACAAAATATTTTTCTTGTCGATGCCCTGCGCCAAATAATTTTCGAGCGGCTCCAAATGCGGGTGCCCGTAAGTGTTGCGTCGTTCCTCGTCGGGACCGCAGGAAATCAAAACGTAACTCGGCTTGACGGTCTTAACAAAATTTTCCGTCGACGCGGTGTAACTGCCGTGGTGACCGGCTTTCAAGATGTCGCATTTCAAAATTTTTGCGTCGTTGTCCGCCCAAAGTTCGGATTCAACTTTCTTTTCGGCGTCACCGGTGAACATCATGGAAAATTTTTTGTACGTGAGCTTGCCGACGACAGATTCGTTATTCGGATCGGATTTTTGCCCGCCGTTGACTGCGGCGACAATATCTTTCGTCGGGTAAAGAACTTGAAATTTGACGTTGTTGCCGAAATCCAAAGTTTCGCCCGCCGTCAAACTTTTGTGCGGAATATTTTTCGCTTCGACGGCTTTCATGTAACTTTTGTACAGCGGAGAATTCGACGCGATGCCGTTGTCGTAAACTTCGTCGACGGAAATTTTTTCGAGATACGGATTCGACTTGAGTTCCTTGTTGCTCGGATTGATTAAAACTTTCGCGCTGCCGATATGATCCGCGTGCGGGTGGCTCAAGATTAACTTGTCAATCTTCGTGACGGAAAATTTTTCCAGTTCGCCAACCAAAAGTTCGCGTTCGTCGGTGTCGCTCGTGTCGATTAAAATTGTCTGCTTGCCCGTCTGAATCAAAATCGCGTCGCCCTGCCCGACATTAAGCATGGAAATTTTCAAGTCGCCTTTGACGGACGCGGACGCTTCGACTTTGGTATCGTCTTTGACTTCGGCTTGAGTTTCGGGCTTGTCGGCGGGCGAATCATTTTTTGCTTGCGAACCGCAACCGGCAAAAATCAGCGTCGCCAACATGAGCACCGTTAAAAAAATTCGTTTCATTGAATCATCCTTCCGCGAAATTATTTTTTGTTTGACTCGTTGTTGTACAGAATGTAAATCCTAATGATTTTCATGACGCCCCACGCCGCGAACGACGCCATATAAATTTTATCAAGCGTCGACAAATTTTCGTAGTCGAAATTTCCAAACAGAATTACTGCCGCCAATATAATAAAAATGTCGAATTTGTCAAACGCTGCTTTTAAAAATTCCGGCAACGCGCACGACCTCCTTTTTTGCGGCGATTATATCATGTTCGTTTCAGATTGAACACAGAAAATTTCTGTCCGCAAAAAAAAAAATTGCCCGACTTGCGTCGAGCGATAAATTTATCGGAGAGTGTTGGTAAGCTGTTTTATTTGATGCCAAGCTTGCTGTCGAAGAATTTAAGCGCTTCTTCTTTGTGAGACCTTATCCAGGCGGCATCGCGCCATTTATCATTGATTTTGAATTGATCCGGTTCCTCAGCGTTTTGCAAATAATCGACGCCGGCTTGTGCGCAAAATCTTGCAATCATGGTATCGGGGTCATTTAAATTATCGAAGACTCTGGCACGAGAGCCGACTTGTTTGCCGTACGCCAAATCAATTATCAGCAAGAGTGAGCGTCTGTCGTTGACAGCACCGCCCGACACGTCGTTGAGTTGTTCGTCTTTGAGAATTTCATCTTTGAGGATTTCATTTGCCATTGTGATAACTTCCTTTCAAGTTCGTTCATGATTTTGTTTTCTGCACATTATACGACGCGATTGCGATTTTGTTACGGGCGTCGCAGAAAATTTTTTCGGCAAGCCGCTTCACTTGAGACCCAATTTTTTGTCGAAGAATTCAAGTGCTTCAGCTCTGTTGGCGGCTATCCACCACACATTGCGCCATTCGCCGTTGATTTTGAGTTCATCATATCCGTCAGAGTTTTGCCGATAATCAATACCGACTTTCGAGCAGAATTTCGACACAATCGCGGGCGAGTTAAAATCTGACGTATCGATAATTTT
>JAFUYE010000127.1 GCA_017470715.1 Selenomonadaceae bacterium | reverse complement strand
GAAGCAACAAAACTCGACAGTTTGTTATGGAGTTGACCGAATGTTTTTTCGTGACGTTGCAACCGTCATGTGGCGCGATTGGATTGTCCTGCGTCGGCGGCTGAAAAAATTTATCTTGTCGCGGTTGGTGACGCCCGTGTTGTATCTTGTCGCGTTCGGCTGGGGACTTGGGCGAAACATCAATCCCGCGTCGGGCACGTACATGGATTTTCTTGTGCCGGGCATTATCGCGCTCAACACGATGAACGTCAGCTATATGTCCGTCACGGGCGTTCATGCCGAGCGCGTCTATCACAAAAGCCTTGAGGAATATTTAAGCGCACCGATTGAGCCTGCGGCGTTCGTCGTCGGGAAAATTTTTTCGGCGATTGTTCGTGCGTTTATTTCAACGGCATTGATTTTAACCGTCGCAAAAATTTTCGGCGCGAATTTGAACTTTGCAATGTCCGCAAATTTTTTCGTCGTCGTCGCGTTGAATTCGGCAATTTTCGCAAGCGTGTGTTTCTGCGCGGCGTTGAAAGTGCAAACCTACGAAGAACTTGCGCAAGTCAACACATATCTTTTAATGCCGATGAGTTTCCTTTGCGGAACATTTTTTTCGACGGGCGACTTGCCGCCGATTGTGCGTGCCGTGATAGAAATTTTGCCGCTCACACACACGAGCCAACTTTTGCGCGACGGATTTAATTTGTTGTCGTTCGGAATTCTTTCGGCATACGCGCTGATTTTACTGTGGCTGGCAACGAAAATGTTCAAACGCTTATCGATTTAATTGCCGCGTAAATTATTTAACGCAAAAAAATTTCCCCGCCGTAATCGACGGGGTTTTTTGTTGACGGAAAAAATTTTACGTTTGACTTGTCAACGAATTGTTGCGGCGGACTTGAGCCAATCGAAAATATTTTTTCGCGCAGACGGAATGTCGCTCGAATAAATTTCCAACGGCGAAGAAATTTCCGCGTGTGTCAAATTTTTCAACATGTCGATACTGTCGCCGAAACCGCCGCCGCCGTGCGTGACAATCGGAAAAATTTTCTTGCCGCTCAAATCGCAACTACGCAAAAAATTTTCGACGGGCTTCGGTAACGTGCTCCACCACAGCGGATAAATCAAAATAATTTTGTCGTAAGCATCGACTGCGGGCAAATTTTTCAACGCGGGCAGTTCGCCGTTGGAAATTTCTTGTTTGGCGACTTGAACCGTTGCGGAATAATCTGCGGGATAAATTTTCTCCGTGTGCAACGCAAAAATTTCGCCGCCCGTCACGCTTTGAACGAGTTCGGCAATCATCTGCGCGTTGCCGATAATTTCGTCACCGTCAACCATGAGCGACGCTCCCGACACTGCGTCAACTTTTTCGGGAAAATTCGTGTTGCCGACGCGACTGAAGTACACGATTAAAATTTTTCCGTCCGGTTGAATTTGTTCGCCACGCAGAATTTCCGAACGATTGACTTCGACCTTGTGAAACCATCTGTCGACGTAAGGCAGCCCGAAAATTGCCGCGACCGCAAAAATAAATGTCGTCATCGCCGCCGCGTAAAAATTTTTTCCGTGAACGTAACGGCTTGCGTGAATCAAAATATGCACGAACAGAGCGACCGTCGAACAAATTGCCGCCGTCAAATGAAGTGACCGCCAATTTATTTCCGTCGATGCGGTGAAAAATTCAGTCAAAGCCGCGCCCGAAATCGTCAACGTCAAAATTCCGACCGCGAATAAAATTATCGTCACGTGATTGACAATTCGTCGACGATTGAATTTCCCGCGCAGAAAATTTCGGTAAAAGTTTCGATTGATGACGTTATGCGCAATGACGCCGACAAGAAAAATTATTCCCGCCGCCTCGTGAACTTGTGCCGTCATGAAATTGCTTGCCAGTCCGACGAAAAATAAAATCAACAACGCAATGTCCAAAGATTTTTTCACATGAATCACCGCCAAAAAATTTTCCTCTATGATAGCAAAAAATCCCCGCCGTGTTGACGGGGAAATTTTTTATTGAAACGATTCTGAACGTGTGATATATTTTCCTGCGTTGAACCTGCGCGGCAAGAAATTGTTGGCGGAACGGTTTAATCAACCCCCGAAAGGGGGGAACACTGATGTTCATGTTTATCGTTCGTGTGTCTTTGCTCACGGGTGCTATTCTTTGGGCATTAACGAAAACGGTCTCCTAAGCCGCTAACTTAGGAGACCAACGCTCACGTATATCTTACAAATATAACGGGGGTAAAACCGTTTTAATCAGGTTCAAGCGTCGAGAGACGCTTATTTTTTTGTTGCGAAGAAAATTTATCACAGGCACCGCGCTTTGTCAACGAAATCTTTGCCGCGCAGATTATTTCGTCTCGGTAAAAACTTTCGCGACAATCTTCCAGCCGTCCGCGTCCTTGCGCAACAAATGATAGTCGACGAAATTTTGTCCGTGCCAATCTTCCATCGTGATGCGAATCGCCGCAACGTCATTTGTCGCGTCGAGCACGTCGACAATCGCCCGCGAATTTGTTTTTCCGGCTTTGTCCACGCCGTCGAAAAGCGTTTGAATCGGTTCGCCGTTAATCGTTGCGTTCTTGTGGAAAGCCGGCTTCATAATCGAGCTGTCGCCGTTGCCGCCGTCAATGTACAGTTGCGCGACCTTGCGAATGTCTTCGTAATCTTTAATCGTCATGTAAATCAACCTCCAAAAAATTTGTCAACTGCCAAAAAATTTTCGTTGCAGGGAATTCGCCGCGTAACCTGCAAGGAATTTGTACCGCGTAACTTTCGTTAAAAATTCTCTTCAAAGTCCGTTGCCGCCCGCGACAGTTTTGCCGAGTTCGTAAGCCTGCGCAAGTTCTTTGTGCCCTTTGATGTCGCCGACTTTCATGACGCCGCCCGCCAACACGTGTCCGCGTTCAGTCCAGCCCAAATGTTTCATCAAATTTTGATAGTAAGTCAACGCGTCGTCGAAGCCGTAACCTTCAGCCGCCATTAAAAGCACGGATTCTTTTTTCGGGTTTTGATAATTCGGATCGCATTCGGCAACGGCAAAAAGTCTGTCAAAAGCCGTGCGGAGTTGCCCGCTGAAGTTCCAGTAATAAAGCGGAGTAGCCAACGCGACCAAATCCGCCGCCTTGTACGCGGGATAAATTTTGTCCATGTCGTCACGCTGAACGCAGGGATGTTCGGGATTTTTTCCGCCGCCGAAACAACCTTTGCAACCGTGAATGTTCATCTTGTCGAGATGAAAAATTTCGACTTCGCAACCGGCTTCGCGTGCGCCGCGTGCAAATTCCTCAACCAAAGCCGACGTGTTGCCTTTTGCTCGCGGGCTGCCGTTCAAAACAACAATTTTTTTGCTCATAAAATTCACTCTCCCAAATTTACGCTTGCACACGGTGATATAATAACAAAAAATTTTTTTGGCGCAAGTACGCACAATTTTGTTAAGGGAGCGAATCAAATTCAAACTCATCAAAGGCAAATATAAAATGCGCGTCCTATATGCGTTGATGGAATTTGAAGTTGTGCGCTTCGGCGAAATGAAACGTTATATCGGCGACGAAGTTTCGCTAAAGATGTTGGTAAGCACGCTCAAGGAACTTGCGGCGGACAATTTGATAATTCGCACGGCTTACGACGAAAATCCGCCGAAAGTTGAATATTCGCTGACCGAACGCGGAAAATCTTTAATTCCATTTTTGGACGATTTATGGGATTGGGGCGACGCGAACAAACCGTAAAAAAAATCCCCGCCGCGTTGACGGGGAAATTTTTTTACGTGCCAATGAATTCGGGTGGTTATCCTCACGGGTATAATCCTTTGGATATTAACAAATACAGCCTCCTAAGTTTTCCCAGAACTTAAGAGGCTAACGAACCGCAATACTATAAATTACGGGGGTAAAACCGTTTTAATCAGGTTCAGGCGTCGAAAGACGCTTATTTTTTTGTTGCGACGAAAATTTATCACAGTAATTGCGCCGTGTCAATGAATTTTTTCCGCAGTGACTTCGTTAAGCAACGTCAAATAACAATCGTAACGTTCGCGCAGAATTTTTCCGTGTTCGACAGCCGCTTTGACGCCGCAATCGGGTTCGTGGCTGTGACTGCAAGCGTTGATGAATTTTCATGACGCCGCGAAGATTTATCACAGTAATTGCGCCGTGTCAATGAATTTTTTCCGCAGAGACTTCGTTAAGCAACGTCAAATAACAATCGTAACGTTCGCGCAGAATTTTTCCGTGTTCGACAGCCGCTTTGACGCCGCAATCGGGTTCGTGGCTGTGACTGCAAGCGTTGATGAATTTGCAATCGCCCGCGAAGGTTGCAAACTCCTTGAAACAGTGCCACAGATTTTTTTTGTCGATGCCGGCTTCAATCAAGTCAACCGCACTGAAACCGGGCGTGTCAACCAAAAATCCGCCGCCGAATTCAATCAGCTCGGCAATTCGTGTTGTATGTTTGCCGCGCAGAATTTTTTCGCTGATTTTGCCGACTTTGAGCTTTAAATTTTTGTCGACGGCATTAAGTAACGAAGATTTTCCGACGCCGCTTGCTCCAGCGAAAACCGTCACGCCCGACGATAAAATTTTTCGCAATTCGTCAATGCCTTCGCCCGTCAAAGCCGAAACGCGCAAAATTTTGTACAGCGATTCATATTCCGACAAAAAATTTTCCGACGGCGACAAATCGATTTTGTTCACGCAGATAATTATTTCGTCGATTGCCGAACGTTCAGCCAGCGCGATAAATCTGTTCAAAAGCAACGGATGAAGTTTCGGCTCGTCGACGGCGAACGTTAAAATCACTCTGTCGACGTTGGCTATTGCGGGGCGAATCAAAACATTTCGGCGCGACTGAACGGATTCAATCACGCCGCTTTTGTCTTTGAGTCGCGAAATTTCGACGAAGTCCCCGACGTAAACCGCAGATCCGATTTTTTTATCGCGTTTGAGCAGTCCGCGCAGTTTACACGGAAGAATTTCGCCGCCGACATTCACGAAGAAAAAACTGTTATAAAATTTTATGACACGTCCGATTTCGCGCATGTCAACGTTCCTTTTGCCGGTCACCTTCGCGGTCGGGCACGTCAACGGGAATATCGGGGAATTCGGTTGATTGCCGTTGCTGTTCCGGTTCGTTCGATTGGGGATGAGTTTCCGTCTGCGGTTCATGTTCCGGCTCCGATTGAGATTCAGCTTTTTTCGCGACGACCAAATCGACAGCCGAGCCAAGTTCGACTTCCGAATCAGCCGACGGATATTGCGCGATAATCGTGCCTTCAGCCTGCGTTGACTCCTGTGAAGTTACAGCACCGACGTAAAGTCCGCGCCCTTCGATGCCGTCACGTGCCACGTCAAGACTTGCATTTTCGACGTTCGGGACGCGTGTAACTTTCTGTTTGACTTCGACGGTTTCAACTTTCTGTTCGCCGCGTGAGACAACCAAATCAATCACTTGCCCGCGATTAATTTTCGTGCCCATTGTCGGATCGTGCGACAAAACCGTACCGGGTTCCGCAGGCGAATCTTTTTCGTAAACGGAGCCGAGATTTAAACCGAGCTTTTGAAGTCGTTCGGTCGCAGCGGATTTCGTCAAGCCCGCCAAATCGGGCATGTCAATCGCTTCGCCGCCTTTGCTGACGTAAATCGTAACCAATCTGTCGCTTTTGACGGTTTTGCCGACATCGGGGTCTTGCGACACGACTTGACCGGCGGGAACATTTGCATCGTAAGTTTCGGCGACATTGACGCGGAGTTTGCCGTCCTCCAAAAGCTGACGGGCAAGCGCAAGTTGTTTGCCTTTCACGTCGGGCACGGTAACGGTCTCTTCGGAATTCCAAACCTTGCCGAACGCCGCGAAAATACCGACTCCGAACCCCATCATCAGCACGAAAACCATTGACATCATAAAAAGTTTCGACTTGTAAAACGGCTTTGATTCGGTCTCGACTGCGGGCGGATTTTCTTCCTGAGCGGGCTTTGTTCCCAAACCTTGACGAACTGCGCGGCGCGACGGAATTTCTGCACGCGGCAAAACTTTCGTTGCGTCGGGATCATTTTTGTTCGACACGGAAAGTGCCGCTTCGACATTTGAAAGTTCCTGCACCAATTCAAAACTCGACGGGCGAATTTCGGGGCTTTTGCTCATTGCACGACAAACAATCGCCTCAAGCATCGGCGGAATTTGCGGGCGATAACGACCGGGCGAAATCGGTTCTTCCTCAACGTGCTTCATTGCGATTTGAACGGGATTGTCGCCCGTGAACGGCAATTTGTTCGTCAACATTTCGTAAAGCACGATTCCCAACGAATACACGTCGGATTTCGGAGTTATCGCGCCGCCGCGAGCCTGTTCGGGCGAAAAATAATGCACGGAGCCGATAACGCTTCCGCCGTAAGTCAAAGTCGATTCGGTGACTGCGCGGGCAATTCCAAAGTCCGTAATTTTCGCGTGCCCGTCCTCGGTCATCAAAATATTGTGCGGTTTAATGTCGCAGTGAACGATATTGTTGGCGTGCGCGTGCGTCAAACCTTGCGCAATGTCTTTTGCGATTGAGGTTGCCGTCAACAAGTCGAGCGGACCTTCGTCTTGAATTTTTTTCTTGAGCGTGGAACTTTGCACGTATTCCATAACGATATAGTGATCGTTGCCCGCGACGCCGACATCGAAAACGCTGACAATATTCGGGTGACTTAAACGCGCCGCCGATTTCGCTTCGCGGTGAAAACGTTCGATAAATTCAACGTCCGAACGATAAGCTTCGTGCAGAATTTTCACCGCCACGGGACGAGCCAAAAGCCTGTCGTGCGCTTTGTAAACTTCGGCCATCCCGCCTGAGCCGATTTTTTCTTCGAGTTCGTAACGTCCGCCCAAAACTCGCTGAATCATGATTCTCGCCCCTCCTTCGCGAAATTAGTCAACGCCGACGACGATAACCGAAACATTGTCTTTGCCGCCGTTGTCGAGTGCCGCGTTGATTAAATCTTCGGCGGGATTCGGGCTTGTCTGCAAAATTCGGGCGATTGTTTCGTCGTCAACCATATTCGTCAATCCGTCCGTGCAAAGTAAAAATACGTCGTCCGGTTGCGCGGAAAAATTTGCCGTGTCGATTTGAACTTCGGACATTGCGCCGACTGCCTGCGTCAAAACATTTTTCATCGGGTGAACGCGTGCTTGAGCTTCGGTAATTTCGCCGCGCCGCACCAAAGTTTCAACATACGAATGATCTTCGGTTATCTGTTCGAGAATTCCGTTGCGCAAGAGATAAAGCCGACTGTCGCCCACGTGCGCGAAACAGGCACGGTCGCCGTCCAGATAAAGAATTGTCGCCGTCGTGCCCATGCCGCGATAATCTTCGTTTTGCTGTGACAAATTCCAAATTTCTTCGTTGGCGCGGGTAATTGCTTGAGCCAAAGTTATTTCATTCCACGGCGCAGGCGAATTCGTCAAAAAATTTTTCACGGTCTCGACGAGCATTGAGCTGGCAACTTCGCCCGCCGAGGCACCGCCCATGCCGTCCGCCACCACAAAAGTTTCAGGTTCTATGACAATCAGCGAATCTTCGTTATTGTGTCGGACTTTGCCGACGTGTGTCGCTTGAAATACCTTCGACAAGATTTTTCACCTCTTCAAGAAACGAATAAGTTCTTGAGCGTGATTGTAGCAAATCATTATTTTCCAGTCAATATTCAGATTGAATCAAAAAAAATCGCCGCTCGCTGAAATGCAATGTGAAATTATGGATTGTCGGTAAAGTGTCTTGTCGCTGCGATTCGGCTGATTCGTGAATTTGATTTTTTGAATCAACTTTTCTTTTGCTTGCCCAAAAGAAAAGTTGCAAAAGAAAACGGCACGCCTACGCGGCGGGCGATTTTTAAGGTTATCGTAAATCCGCAACGTTATCGCTGCGAATGTGACCCGCAAATTTCGCATCACGCGAAATACGCGGGTGAGGCCGCACGTCCTGTGCGGCCTCTTGTTTGTCGTAACGCTATCGCAACAAAAAAATCCCCGCCGCATGACGGGGAAAAATTTTTTCGTGCGAAGTGACGCATTGTTTCAGTCAAGCCAACTTGCGCGTTTCGTCGTGAAAAACATATCGACGACGTGCCATTTATCTTCGGGCGTTTTATGTAACTCGTCGACATTGAAATATTTGTAATTCTTCCGCTTGAGTTCGGGAATTTGGAAGTAGCTGTAACCGCTCGGCAATGTGTCACCTGATACGGGATAATTTTCGGCAATGTTGAATGCTTCTTGCATTTTGTAGACGACTTCATATTTCATGTCGCGATAATCTTGCTCTACGACGGTTTGGTCGTTTGCCAAAATTTTGTATTTGTCGGGGTCGTCGGGCTGTTCGTTTTCGTTCGTCGGGCGCGTCACATTCCAGGACGAATCGGACAACGGCTTTTCTTTGACTTGCAAGTTGCCGTAGTTGTCGACGATGATGGGATTTTCTTCGCTTGAACCGTTCGGGACAAGTTTCATGTAATATTTTTTGTCTTTTTCTTTGATGTATTCGGTAACACCGTCGTGAGTGATTTTGCGGTATTGCCCCAAAAAGTTATTCGGCTTGAAAGTAAAGTACGCGTACCCGGTGGTTTCGGTAAGATTTACCTTGTCGTCGACGTAATCTTTATAGTAAGTTCCTTCGATCAAAGCTTTGTTGACGGAGCGATAATCGTAAGTGTTGTCTTTAGGTCTGCTGTCCGCATCGGAATAGGGGTCATTGCCGGTTTTCCCTTTTGCCAAATTGTAATCCTGAATCGTTGCGCCGGCAACTGTTTTGTCGTTCGGATCCTTTTGTTTCTTGAGGTCGTAAACACAAACGTAAGGTCTGTTTCCGTCGCGGCGAACTTTGACATACGGCAACTTGGTTTTGTCAATGTATTTTTCCGTAGTCGTGTTGTCGCCGTTATGGAGCAAAACTTTGACGTAATTGTCATTGACTTTTGTATCGGACAGGTCGGCGGTAACAACGGGATATTTTTCAAGGGTGTTGTTGTTGTTTTCGTCGGGGAAAGAAACCGTCGACAATTCTTCGTCGGTAACGTTGCGGAATGCTTTTAAATCGTTCTTGTAAGTTGTCGACAGGAAATCATTTTTTATGCTGTGAGTTGTGCCGTCAATATTCTCTTTAGTGACGCGCAGGATGAGAAATTGTTTTTCGTCTATCTTTTCGTACAGGGAAAAAATCCCGCCTTTTTCATCATTCGTGATGGTGTAGTCTTCGCGCAGATTGTTAAACGCCTCTTCGCTTATGGCGTCGTTCTGCCTAAAGAAAATCGTATGACCGTAATTGTCAAGCGCGGAAAGATAACCCTTGCTCGTAAAGTCGATGTCTTCTTTGAGTTTAAGATATTCTTTCGCGATAACGAAACCGCGCATTGTGTGACCGTTGCCATTGATGATGACGGGGCTGTTGGGCATGTACAAAATCCCGTTGAAGTCGGCGTTCAAATTGAGAATCACGGGCTGAGATTTTCTTATCGTCGTGTCCTCGACAAAAGTGTTGTCGTTGTAATCCATGACGTTTTTTTCGGGCCCCAGATAGAAAATGAAATACGGGCGTTTGGTGTAAACCTTGAACTTGTTGCCGTTCGGGTCGGTGACTTCTTTGACTTCGGTATTCGGTTCGTTGACGTTGATAATCATCTGGTGCACGGAATCCAGAGTGCTTTGCGTGCCCCAAGGCATTTTTGACCAAATCGGATCGCTTTCAATTCGTGTCCACAAAATGTCGGGTAACAGGTCGGCGGAAGTGTAATTGCCCGATTTAATCTTTTTGATGTTGCGATTTTTATACGCGTAATTCAAGTTAATCAAACCTTGAATGCGCAAGTCGTAACCGATATTTTCGTCCCAGCCGTCTTGGTTCAGATAACCTATTGTTGTACCGTCGGGCGCGTCGGATCCCAAATCCCAATCGCTCGTGAACTGTTTGTTAAAACTCACATCCTGGTTGAAGTCGATATTAATCGAGTCCACTTCGTCTTCGCTGTAATATTTGTTGCCGTTCGCCGAAGTTGGAATTCCGCTGCCGCCGCTCATCTGAACGTTGACGGTTTCGGTACGGAAGTCGTCACCGGTTTTATAAGAAACTTTCTTCTGTCCCGCAATCGTCTGACGATAGTGATTCCACTTCATCGTGTATGTGTGATATTTGTTTTGATATTCCCAGTTGGCGATAACTTTATGCGGTTCAAACATGTCTATCGTTGTGACCAAATCGGTTGCGTGCAATTTAAGCAAGGCATACGATTTGACGATTGCTTTCATCGGCTTAAACAAGCCCGACAAGAAAAAATGCGGAATTTCTTCGGTAAGCGTGACTTCGTAATAGCGAATGCCGTTGCGTTTTTCCTGATAGTCAATGGCGGTGGAATAAAGTTTCGTTTGAATCGAGACTTTACGGTCGGCGTCTTTTTTGGAAAGGTTCCAGCTGTCGAGAATCATGTTTACGGTTTTGTTTTCAATCGTGACATCTTCGGCAGTACCGAGATTTTTGACGGCGTAAGCTTTTGCGGCGGCTTCACCGACACTCATGTTAATTTGCTCGTGTTCAGTTCCGCGGTGATAGGTAATGCCCGAATGTGTCTGCATATTTCCGGTGTAATCGGTCGAAAAGATTTCGGTTGCATCCCCCGGATAATAAACTTCGGTGAATTCTTTTAAATCCGAAGGTGCCGTGGTGAGCAATTTGGCGTAATAATATCCATGCATTATTGTGTTGTCGTATTTGTCGACGATTTTTTTTGAGCCGGCAAGAGCAGCCGCGTCCGCCGCATTTTGCAATCGCGACACGTTCAAATAATACCAGCCGAGATCTAACGCCAAACCGACGAACAGCAAAATAACCGGAATCATTAAGGCGAAGAGTACCAACATTTGACCGCGTTGTTTAATCCTTTGAAACAAACTTTTCATGGTAACTCACTCCTTTAGAAAAACGGATGCCAACCACTGCAATTTAATTATACTTCAACGGGAAAATTTTTTCAATTTACAGTCGTAAAATTCATAACCTTTTCACCGAATGAACAAAAAAAATCTCCGACGCGAAATCGGGGAAAAATTCTTTTCGAGTGTGTTTAAATGTTCAGGTCAGCCACTTTGAACGGATTGTCGTGAAAATCATATCGACGGCGGGCGTTTTTGTCGCGTCCGTGTAGTTGTCAAGATACTTGTAAATCGTTCGCTCCAATTCGGGAATGCCGAACGAACTGTAATAAGATTGTTCGCTGAGATTGAACGCGCTCAAGTTGTAAGCGAATTCGTAAGTCGAGTAATATTTTTTCTTGAACTCCGAATCCTCCGAAGTGTCGTCGTAAAGCGGCTTTTCATCTGCGGTAAGTTTGCGAATCGAGCCTTGCGAAAGATTTTTTGTTTGAACATTGCCGTAAGCGTCCGTGTAGAACGTCAAGCCGTTTTCGGTAACTTGTTTGGCTCCGCCGTCCGCGAAGTCGACAAAATTTTTTCCGATAACGAAACCTTGAATCCTGTGACCGTTGCCCTTGATTATGGCGGGACTGCTCGGCGCGAAAAGAATAACTCTGCAATCCGCCTGCAAATTCAAAACGACAGGTTGCGAAGGACGCCGCGTCAAATTCGGGTAAGTTTCTTTCGGCGATTTCGATTGGTTGCCCGTAACGTCGGCATCGTCATAACCTTCCGTCAAGGCACGGTCGGAACCTTCGTAAAAGATAACCGGCGGTCGAGTGTTTGACGCCATGTTGGTTGCATTTATGTTGATAAAAATTTGGCGAACGGTGGAATTTTGTCTGTCCAAGTCCGCCTCGTTGAGTTCTTCACTTTCAATGCGGACATACAGCGGGTCGGTTGCGGGATATGCTTTGCCCGTTTGATTGACATATTTCGGCGACGTGGTTTTAGTTGAGCGAACAGACCATGCCGCATTGAAATTAAAGCTCGTGTGAATTCTGTACTTGAGAGCAGTCAGCCCCGTGGTGTAATCAAGCAACGTTTTGGACAATGTATTTTTATAAATGTTGATTTTTAATTCGTAGTCTTTGACGTTTGGGTATTCGCCTCTTGTGCCGTTCAATCTGTTGGCGTAAGCGTGATTAACCATTGAGGTAAAAGCATTGCCGCCGGAATGATGGTCGACGTACATTAAATCGGAACCGAGATCTAGAAACAGCGTAAAATTGTTTTGCTTGGAAGAAACTTCGCTTGAATTTATGTTGGTCGTCTCTGTGCGATAATTTTTGTTGCCGTCGTAAACGGAGCCGCTGAATTTTTTGTTGTTCTTCGGTTGGCGGGTCAGTCGAGATTGTTACCGCCGTTGCCACTGCCGGTACGTGAAATTTTCGCGACGGCAACCACGGGCGCAGACATTTCGTCAAACCAGCCCGACAAGAAAAAATGTTTGACATTTTCCGTGAGCTTGACGACATAATAATAGACGCCGTCATTGTCAGCGTCTTCGTAAAGTGTTTCCGTGTGAGCGACTGCGGATTTCGTCATGCCGTCGTTTACGGTTCCCGGAGTTGCCGATTGATTCGCAAGATTTTTGCTTGTGTAATTCAGCGAGGTTTGTCTTGCTTCGGTTAAATCGATTTCGGATTCTGCGCCGGAATAAGAATCGACAAGCCACGGACGTTTATAATTCGAGAACATCGAATCGCCGTCCATCAGTGAACGTACGCCCGCAAGAGCCGCTGCGCTGAAAAAAATTCGTGCGGCAAAATTTCTCGTCGGCGTTCGTCGTGCGTTGAAAGATTTTTCTTCGGCGGAACAGATAACCTGCGCGATAACGGGCAGTGGTCAAGGTATATTACAATGCGATAAAAATTCAGCTGAAATTTGGAGGTCAACAACATGCAAAAAAAAATCATCGTCGCGGGAATCTGTCCCGGTAACGAAGACTTTATCACACCCGCCGCGCTGAAAAAAATTCGTGCGGCAAAATTTCTCGTCGGCGTTCGTCGTGCGTTGAAAGATTTTTCTTCGGCGGAACAAATAGCCTGAGCAATGATTGGCAATGGGCAAAGAATTTTACAATGCAAATAAAAATTCAGCTGAAATTTGGAGGTCAACAACATGCAAAAAAAAATCATCGTCGCGGGTATCGGTCCCGGCAACGAAGACTTTATCACGCCTGCCGCGCTGAAAAAAATTCGGGCGGCAAAATTTCTCGTCGGCGGTCGTCGTGTGTTGAAAGATTTTTCTTCGGCGGAACAAATAACCTGCGCGATAACGGGCGACTTGGACGCGTCGTTAAAATTCATCCGCGAAAAAATTTCAATCGATGAAGTTGTCGTGATGGTAAGCGGCGACCCCGGTTATTATTCGTTGCTGGATTTGTTGAGAAAAAATTTTCCGCCGTCACAAATTGAAGTCATCCCGTCAATCAGCGCAATGCAGTTGGCGTTCGCGAAAATTTCTTTGCCGTGGCACGCGGCGACATTGGCGAGTTTTCACGGGCGGCAACCTGCGCAGGAAGTTTTGCAATTCACGTCGGGAAAAATTTTGGG
>JAFUYE010000126.1 GCA_017470715.1 Selenomonadaceae bacterium | reverse complement strand
TTCATCTGTTGCACTTGGATTGTACATTCGCGTGTCCAAATAAAAGTAACCAAAAGAAAAGACCCCTCGCGGGGCGTTACGTTGTCGCCGGAAAAATGTATCGGCTACGGTCAAGTCATTGTGCCCGCAGGTGAAACGTCCTGTTTCAACTGCGGGCGGAGCCGTCATCCGTGACGGCTCCTAAGTTACGGTTGCGGTTTGGAGATGATAATTTTGCACGAGGCAACACTTGCGGAAAATATTTTGGATATTGCCTTCGACGCGGCAGAAAAAAATCACGCGAAGAAAATTTTTGCGGTCGGCTTGACGTTGGGCGAATTGTCGGGCGTTGAAGTCGAAGCTTTGACGTTGTCTTTTGACGTGTTGAAAAAAAATTCTCTCGCCGAAAATGCGACGCTCAAAATTAATCGCGTGCCGTGTCGTGCGACGTGCAACAAGTGCGGCAAAACTTTCACGCTTGAACGCTACAATTTTTTTTGCCCCGAATGCGACGGAATTTTGATTTTGCACAGCGGGCGCGAACTTTTGGTTGACTTTGTGGATTGCGAGTGATTGACTTTGGAAATTAAACTTATGAAAAATATTTTGGGTGCCAACGACGAAGTTGCCGCGCTCAACCGAAAAAATTTTTCCGAACGCGGCGTTGTCGTCATGAATTTGATGGGTTCGCCCGGTTCCGGCAAGACGACTTTGCTTGAAAAAACTTTGTCACGCCTTGCCGACAAAATTAAAATCGCGGTCATTGAAGGCGACCTGTTCACCGCCAAAGATGCCGAACGAATCGAACGGACGGGCGTCGAAGTGATTCAGATTAACACGGCGGGCGGTTGTCATCTTGATGCGCCGATGATTCAAAAAGCCTGCGCGTCGCTGAATTTGTCGGAACTGCAACTGTTAATCGTCGAGAACGTCGGCAATTTGGTTTGTCCCGCTGAATTCGACATAGGCGAAAATTTTAAAGTTACGGTGCTGTCGATAACCGAAGGCGACGACAAGCCGCTAAAGTATCCGCTGATTTTCAAGGAGTCGGCGGCAACCGTACTGAACAAAATCGATCTGCTTGAGTTCACGAACTTTGATTTGCAATCTGCGCGGGAAGATTTGACGACGCTCAATCCGCCGATAAAAATTTTTGAAACGTCCTGCACGAAAGGCACGGGACTTGACGCGTGGACTGATTGGTTGCTGTCGAAGGTGGCTAAATAATGGAAAGTCTTTTTGTTTCGGAAGTTACGGTGCTCGGGATTGGTAACACGATTTTGAGCGATGAAGGTTTCGGCGTGCGTGTCGTCGAGTATCTGCAAAAAAATTTCATGTTCCCCGAAAATGTCGCGCTTGTCGACGGCGGGACTTTGGGCGTTGAACTTTTGCATTTCGTCACGGGCACGCAAAAACTTTTGATAATCGATTCGATTAACGGCGGAGTTGCGGCGGGCACAACGTTTCACCTGCGCGACGACGACATACAAAAACACTTCGCACAAAAAATTTCCGCGCACGAAGTCGGCATACAAGACGTGTTGACAATGCTTGAAGTAACGGGCAAAAAAATTCCCCGCATCGAACTGATTGGCGCGCAACCGTTCAGTTTGGAGGCGGGTACCGAATTGACGGAGCAAATGTCAAAGCTCGTGCCGACGTTCGCGAACAAAGCCGTAGAAATTTTGCGCTCATGGAATTTGGAGGTAACGCAATGATTATTTTTCCCGCGATAGATTTACGCGGCGGCAAATGTGTCCGTTTGATTCAAGGCGACTTCGACAAGGAAACTGTCTATTCGGACGACCCGCAGTCAACCGCGTTGAAGTGGCAAGCAACGGGCGCGAAATTTTTGCATGTCGTTGATTTGGACGGTGCCCGCGCAGGTTCCCCGCAAAATCTTGACGCAATCAAAAAAATTTTGGACGCGGTCAACATTCCGATTGAAGTCGGCGGCGGAATTCGCACGTTTGACGATATGGAAAAACTTTTGTCGCTCGGAGTTCGTCGCGTGATTTTGGGCAGTGTTGCCGTCGAAAATATTTCGCTGGTTACTGAAGCCGTTAAAAAATTCGGCGATAAAATTGTCGTCGGCATTGACGCGCGCGGCGGATTCGTTGCAACTCACGGCTGGGAAAAATCCAGTCAAGTCACCGTCGGCGATTTGGCGAAAAAAATTGTTGCGGCGGGCGTCAAAATAATTATTTACACGGACATTTCAAAAGACGGCATGTTGAGCGGCGTGAACGCGGCGACATTTGCCAACCTTGCAAAATTTTCCGGCGCGCAGATTGTGGCGTCGGGCGGCGTCGGTTCCCTTGACGACATTCGCGCTTTAAAATCCCGTGAATCGGACGGAGTTTGCGGCGTGATTGTCGGCAAGTCGATTTACACCGGCGCCCTTGATTTAAAATCGGCGATTGAAATTGCGGAGGCGTGAACTGCAATTAGGAATTAGGAGTTAGGAATTGTTGACGCGAAATCCACATTGATTTTCCGGAGGCTTGACACATGCTTACGAAAAGAATCATTCCCTGTCTTGACGTGAAAGCCGGTCGCGTCGTCAAGGGCACAAATTTTGTCGGCTTACGTGACGCGGGCGATCCCGTCGAACTTGCCAAACGCTACGATACCGAACGGGCGGACGAATTGGTTTTTCTGGACATCACGGCTTCGCACGAAGGTCGCGGCACAATGGTTGAAGTCGCCAAAAGTTGCGCGGCGCAAGTTTTTATCCCGTTCACTGTCGGCGGCGGAATTCGCACGGTTGACGATATGCGCGTCATGCTCAAAGCCGGTGCCGATAAAATTTCCGTCAACAGCGCGGCGGTCAAAAATCCTCAGTTAATTTCGGACGGCGCGAAAAAATTCGGCAGTCAATGTATCGTGCTTGCGGTCGACGCCAAACGTCGCGACGATAACGGCTGGGAAATTTTCGTAAACGGCGGACGAACACCCACGGGGCTTGACTGTATCGATTGGGTTCGCAAAGCTGTCGATTTGGGCGCGGGCGAAATTTTGTTGACGAGTATGGACGCGGACGGCACGAAGGACGGCTTCGACATCGAATTGACTCGGGCGGTTTCCGAGGCGGTAAATGTCCCCGTGATTGCTTCGGGCGGCGCGGGCGAACTGCAACATTTTTATGACGTGCTTGTCAACGGCAAAGCTGACGCGGTACTTGCAGCGTCGGTTTTTCATTACGGCAAATTCACCGTTCGGCAAGTCAAAGAATTTTTGCAGAGTCACGGCGTTGAAGTTCGCTTTTGATTGATAGTATAATGCGTAGAAATTTTTGCAACGAAAAGTTGCACCCGAAAAATTTTAATCGCTAACTGTCAACGGAGGTTTTTCTTTTGGACATCGTGCCTATATTACTGCACACAATTTTGGTTGCGTTCCTTATCGCAATGAACGGCTTTTTTGTCGCGGCGGAATTTTGTTGCGTGAAAATGCGTCCGTCACGTCTCGAAACTTTGATTCAGGAAGGCAACACACGGGCGAAATACGCGAAAAAATTAATTGACGAACTCGACGAAGCGTTATCCGTCACGCAACTGGGAATAACTTTGGCGTCGTTGGGACTCGGCTGGGTCGGCGAACCGTTCGTTGCGGCATTGATTTCACCGTTAATTTTCGCGGCAGGTTTCGGCGACGCCGTGACGCACACAATTTCATTCGCGCTGGGTTTTTCGCTGATAACCGCAATGCACATCATTTTGGGCGAACTTACGCCGAAATCAATGGCAATCGCGTCCGCAGAAAAAATTTTGCTGACAATCGCATTGCCGATGCTGATTTTCTGGAAAGTCATGTATCCGTTCGTTTGGCTGTTGAACACGACGGCAAGTTTCGTAACGCGACATTTGGGCTTGTCAATTTCCGAAGGCGAAATAGCGCACAATCCCGAAGAAATTCGCCTGCTCATGAAGGAAAGCCGCAAGCAAGGTTTGGTTGACGACACGGAAGTTGATTTCGTCGATAACGTTTTCGACTTCACCGAACGCAACGTTCGCGAAATTATGGTGCCGCGCCCCGATATGGTTTGCCTGTACTTGAACAAAAGTTACGAAGAAAATTTGGCGACGATTCTTGAAGAGGAAATGACGCGCTATCCTTTGTGCGACGAAGACAAAGATCATATCGTCGGCTTCGTGCACATTAAAGACTTGACGAAACTTATGCTCCAAGGCAAAAAGAAACCGAGTTTCAAACGTTTGGCGCGAAAAGTTTTCTTCGTGCCGGAAAGTATGGAAGTCAGCCTGTTGCTCAAGACGATGCAAAAAAATCATTCGCAGCTGGCGATTGTCGTCGACGAATACGGCGGCACGACGGGCATGGTTACAATCGAGGACATTGTCGAAGAAATTGTCGGCGAAATTCAAGACGAATTTGACGAAGAGGAACGCCCTGACGCCGAACAGCGCGGCGAAAATCTTTATTCGATTGATGCGAAAATGTTGCTTGAGGAACTTGAAGACGAATTCGGCATTTCAATCGACGATGAAGACGTTGACACAGTCGGCGGCTGGCTCAACGACAAATTGGGCGGTGAGCCTCGTGTCGGGCAGTCGTCGTCGTGTGATGGAAATAATTTTTACGTCGAAGAAGTCGAAGGTTTGCGAATTACTCGCGTGCTGATTCGTTTGGCGAAAAAATCTTCGCCCGAAGATTGAACGTGAAAATTTTTTGTCGGACGTGACGAAAATATTTTCACGTCGCGTAATTCGTCCGAAAAAATTTTTGCCTTGATTGCAAACGAAAAGCCGTCGAACAAATCGGCGGCTGAATTTTTTTTATTTTGGTCGGGGTGACAGGATTCGAACCTGCGACATCAAGTTCCCAAAACTTGCGATCTACCCCTGATCTACACCCCGGCAAGATATTTTTTATCCTCTGGTAAAAATTTAAAGTCGCGATAAGTCAGTGCGCCCGCATGAAATTCTCTGTGACAATTTGAACAAAGCAAAAGACAGTCATTAAGCTCAACCTTTAGCCTTTCCCAAGACCAAAATCTATGCGTCTTAAACGTTTCACTTTTTTTCGACGGATCAATATGATGAACATCGAAAACATCATTACAGCGACCAGTATATCCGCAACATGCACACTTGCCTCCGAGATATTGAACGTAGCGAGCTTTACGTTCGTGCATATTTCTCACGTTGTATCTGGTTCTACAACGCTTGCATTCGGTATATCTGCCCTTGGTGAAATTTTTAGGATCTGTGTCACCGCATCGTGAACATTTGTAACCATCACGAATTTCTTTTTCCAGTTGATACGTATTGTGAGAATTGAAAGGGGAACATTCCAAGCAGTATTTGCGAGTGTGTAAGTTACGAATTTTGCCATCAATCTTCATTCTGTTTGGAAAAAACTTGCCGCAACGTCGACAGATCATGCTCAATCACCTCTCATAAAAAATTATATATCGCGTCACAATATCTGTCAATAAAAGTCTAACGCCATAAAGTTCACCTCGTTAAATCAAAAACCGACAAGCCGCGTTGAGCTGTCGGTTTTATTTTTTGTCGCATTCGCCGCTGTTCATTTGAAGTAACTGTACGCGGACGCCGCCGCGATTTGATTTTGCGTTGCGACGACAGCATAATCGCTATTCCGCGCCGGTTGCGTGTTTTGAGTGGCAGGTTCCGTGTATTTGTCGTCCCGTTGCATGATCTGTTCAATCTTGTCGGTAACGACCGCAAATGCCCGTTCGGTTGATTCTTGAAACCCGCTCATGCCGAGCATTTTCGGATGTGCCTCGCGCATTCTTTCGGCAACCGCAATTTTGCCGACGGTGACAGCTTTGTCGTTGAGTTGCCTGAACGTTACGAAATGACCGGCGTCCGTGCTGCCTATAGCTTGAATTGCCATGATAAATCCCTCGCTTCCCTGGAAAAATTCCGTCCTGTTGTCCGTTTGATTGAAGTATACCATACCAAATTTTGCTTTACAATCGCGAACGAAAATTTTTCGGCGACGCCCGAAACTTTGACGCGGCGTGTTATAATCTGCGCGATGAAAAATTTTTCGGAGAGTGATTTTATGTCGGAGATGATTTTGGTTTTGGATTTCGGCGGGCAATACAATCAGCTGATTGCGCGCCGCGTCCGCGAAAACAACGTTTATTGCGAAGTGCACACCGGTTTGAGTATCGAAAAAATTCGTGCGCTCAATCCGTCGGGAATTATTTTGACGGGCGGACCCCAAAGCGTTTATGCCGACAACGCGTTTTTGCCGCCGATTGAAATTTTTTCGCTCAACGTGCCGATTTTGGGAATTTGTTACGGCGCGCAGGCTATGGCGAAAATTTTGGGCGGTGAAGTCAAACCCGCGCAGACCGGCGAATACGGCAAGACGGACGTTGAACTTATCGGCACGTCGAAACTTTTTGCGAACGTTGAAAAAAAATCCGTCACGTGGATGAGCCACACCGACAGAATTTTTTCCGTGCCCGAAAGTTTTTCGGTGACCGCGTCGACAAAAAATTGTCCCGTTGCCGCAATGGAAAATCCCGCGAAAAATTTTTACGCCGTGCAATTTCACCCCGAAGTTGTTCACACCGTCGAGGGCAAGAAAATTTTTGCGAACTTCGTCGACATTTGCGGTTGCAAGCGCAATTGGCGGATGAGTTCATTTGTTGCGGAGAGCGTCAAAAATCTGCGTGAAAAAATCGGCGGCGGAAAAGTTTTGTGCGCGTTATCGGGCGGCGTCGACTCAAGCGTTGCGGCAGTTTTGCTGAGTAAGGCTGTCGGGAAAAATTTGACGTGCGTTTTCGTTGACCACGGACTTTTACGCAAGAACGAAGCGGCTGAGGTCGAAGCGGCATTTAAAAATTACGATTTGAATTTCGTCAAGATTGACGCGGGCGAAAGATTTTTGTCGAAACTGCGCGGCGTCACCGAACCCGAACGCAAACGCAAAATTATCGGCGAAGAATTTATTCGCGTGTTTGAAGATGTCGCGAAAAAAATCGGAGCGGTCGATTATCTCGTTCAAGGCACGATTTATCCCGACGTTATCGAGAGCGGTCTCGGAAAATCTGCCGTCATAAAATCGCATCACAACGTTGGCGGTCTGCCCGATTTCGTCGACTTCAAGGAAATTGTTGAGCCGTTGCGCTTGCTGTTCAAAGATGAAGTTCGTCAAGCCGGTCGCGAATTGGGCTTGCCCGAAAATTTGGTAAGTCGTCAACCGTTCCCCGGTCCCGGTCTCGGAATTCGGATTATCGGCGAAGTTACTGCGGACAAAGTTGCCATTGTTCAGGACGCGGACGCCATTTATCGCGAAGAAATTTTTAAAGCGGGCGTCGACAAAAATCTGTCGCAATACTTTGCCGCGTTGACAAACATGCGTTCGGTCGGCGTTATGGGCGACGGACGAACTTACGATTTCGCGATTGCGTTGCGTGCCGTTCAAACCGATGATTTCATGACTGCCGAAGCCGCACAACTTCCGTGGGACGTGTTGAGCCGTGCCGCCAATCGAATCGTCAACGAAGTCAAAGGCGTCAACCGCGTGCTGTACGATTGCACAACGAAACCGCCCGCGACGATTGAATTCGAGTGAGGAATTTTATGAGCCCGAAAATTGGTCACATAAATTTTTTGAACGTCCTGCCGCTCAATTACGGTTATGCGAACGTCGCCCGCAATTTGGAAATTTTTTACGGCGTGCCGACATTTTTAAACGCTGAACTCAAAGCGGGACGAATCGACATCAGCAACATTTCTTCGATTGAATACGCCCGTCAAAGCCGCGACTTGCTGATTCTGCCGAAAATTTGTGTCCGCGCAGATTGTGCCGTCACGAGCATAATTTTGGTTTCACGCAAGCCGCTTGACGAAATTCGCGACGACAAAGTTATCATTACGTCGAAATCGGCGACCGCGCAACGTTTGCTGAAAATTATTTTGCACGAACACGGAGCCGCACCGAATTACGAAACGCGAGCCGTAACTGTCGAAAATCCCGTTGACGACGACGCGACCGCCGCATTGCTTATCGGGGACGACGCACTTTATGTTTACCTGCACCGACCGGAAAATTTTTTCATTTACGATTTGGGCGTCGAGTGGCACAAGCTCACCGGCAAGCAAATGATTTACGCGCTGTGGGCTGTCCGAAAAAAATTCGCCGAAGAAAATCCCGACGACTTGCGAGCCGCTTACAAAAAAATTCGCGCCGCGTTTGAATTCGGCATCGAACACAAAGCCGACGCAATTCAATCGGTTTTATCGACGAAACCTTTCACGTTCGCCGAACTTGATAAATATTTGGGCAACGTCATCAAATGGGACTTGACCGCCGAAAATTTGGATGCGCTGAAACTTTACTACCGCAAAGCCGCCGAACTGAATTTGATTGACGCCGTGCCCGAATTGAATTTCGCGAACGTTGATTGACGCCGACAAAAGAAATCCTCATCCGTGACGTTCACAAGTTACACATTTTTGGGAGTTGAAAATATGTTGATTGCCGGAAACGACGTTGAAAATTTTTGCGACGACTTGAAATCTCGCGGAAAAAAAATCGTCTTTACAAACGGCTGCTTTGATATAATTCACGCGGGGCACGTCCGTTACTTGACGGCAGCTAAAAATTTCGGCGACGTGCTGATTGTCGGCTTGAATACAGATGAATCCGTCCGCAAGCTCAAAGGCGATTCGCGACCGATTAATAATCAATTCGACCGCGCAGAAGTTTTGTTGGGATTAAAAGCCGTCGACCATGTGATTTTTTTCGGCGAACGGACTGCGGAAACATTAATCGCCAAAGTCAAGCCGAATGTTTACGTCAAGGGCGGCGATTACACTTTGGAGACGTTGCCCGAAGCAAAAATCGTTCAGCAATTCGGCGGGCGCGTCGAATTCGTAAATCTTGTCGCGGGACGTTCCACGACGAATATTGTTGAAAAAATTTTGGGAGCGAAATAATGAACGAAGGTTTGCAAAATGTTTTAATCGTGAAGTTGAGCGCGCTGGGCGACGTGATTCACGCGTTGCCCGTCAGCTACGCCATCAAGGAAACTTTTCCCGACGCGAAAGTCACTTGGGTTGTCGAGCCGCCCAGTTATGACTTGCTCAAAATGAATCCGTGCGTCGACAAAATTATTCTCTTCAACAAAAAAAGTTTCCGCACGCTCAAAGGCTTCATGAAAGAATTTTTCCCGTTCAAACATGAACTGCAATCGCAAAGTTACGACGCAGTTTTAGATTTGCAGGGACTGTTCAAATCGGCGGCGATAGCTTTTTTCGCGAAATCGAATATCAAACTTGGAATTTGCAACATGCGCGAAATGAGCGACAAAATTTCAAAACCCGTCGTCGGCGAAAATGCCAAAGGTCATATCGTCGCACGATATTTGGACACGGCGCGGGCTGTCGGTTGCGTCGTCGATCAAGTCAAATTTCCGATTCAAGTTCCCGTCACCGAAAGCGAAAAAGCGCGGGCGATTATGGAGCAGGCAGGCATTCGCGGCGGAAATCCTTACGTGACGTTCGTCGTCGGAGCGAATTGGCCGAACAAACGTTGGTCGACAAAAAATTTCGCGGCGTTGGGCGATTGGTTTTATCAACTTGCGGTCGTGCCGGTTTTGATCGGTGCCGGCGACGTTGACGAACAACGGGCGAAAGAAATTGAATCGCAAATGGAAATTCCGCCGATTAATCTTGTCAACCGCACAAACATTGCGCAACTTACGCACGTCATCAGAAGTTCGCGACTGGTTATCGGCGGCGACACCGGACCGGTACATTTGGGCGCGGCTCTCGGCGTGCGAACAGTCATGTTAATGGGACCGACGAATTTTGAACGCAACGGACCTTTCGGGCAACTTGAAAACGCAATCGAAGTTGAGCGACCGTGCAAAGGTTGTTGGAAACGTGCTTGCCCGAAGAACGAAGATTGTCTCGAAAAAATTCCCGTCAGTTTCGTCGAAGAAAAAATTAAATCCATGGGTTGAAATTTTTCGTCCGCCTGAACGCGGGCGATTTTTTGTTGCCAACAAAAAAATTCGCAAGCCGTTTTCGACTCACGAAAATTTTTTACAACATATTAACTTTGTTTCGCCGCCTCATTGACGCTGAAACCGTTTCGACCTTGAGATTTTACGACGTAGACCGATTTATCCGCCGCCGCAAAAATTTCCGAATAATTTTTTTCGCTGCCGTCAATAATCGAAATGCCGACGCTTGCCGAAAGACTCCAATTTTTGTCCGAGTGCAACGAACGCGCCATTTCAAGCACGGCACGCGCTTTGTCGGTCACGAAATTTATATCGGCAACATTTTTCAGCAGAATAACGAATTCATCGCCGCCGAAACGCCCGATTACTGCGTCCGTCGTAAAATTGTCGCGAAGTTTGTCCGCAAAATTTTTTAAAACCAAATCGCCGAATTGATGTCCGTATGTGTCGTTGGCTTTTTTGAAATTGTCCAAGTCAATCATGAACAGCGCGGCAAGTTCGCCCGCCGAAATGTTTTGAAGGTATTCGCGACAATTATTTTCAAACGTGATTTTGTTCAAAAGCCCGGTGAGTTTGTCCGTTTCCGCCGTGCGTTTATAAAAATCCCGCGCTTCGCTCAGTTGAAGATTTATCGCCTTGATTTTTTCCAAATCGAGAGCGACGCCGCGCAGTTTCAGCAACTCCGTCACGTCGTCGAACAAAATAATTATCCCGACAGATTCGGAATCAAATTTCAAAAGCGAAGTGTGTATGTGCAAATGTTTCGTCTGCGTGCCCGTGAAATACGCGACAACTTTTTCATGTTCGCGGCTTGAATCGTAAATGACTTCCAACAGCATTTGATTAAAGTCGTCGTTCTCGTTGTACTCAAAAAAACATTCCGCAAAAAGTTTATCGAGCAAGTCGGATTCATTTTTTTCGAGAATTTTCGTTGCCGCAGGATTGATGTATAAAATTTTTCCGCTCTGAACGTAAATCACGCCGCCGGAAATTTCGCGGAGAATTTCGCTGTAGAAAAATGTATTGTTCAACATGGCAATTCCTCTTTGAGATAAATAATCTGTTCGTTCGCCAAAAAATATATCATAAGTTTGCGGGGCTTTTCAATGACAATTTTCCGTCGCGTTGCTGAAAGTTTTTGTGCCGAAAAAACTTAAATCGACACGTCCGCAAAAGTTACTGCGCCGAAAAATTTTTGTGATTGATTCCGCGAATCGAAAATGCCTTCCGAAATTGGAAGGCATTGTTGGTTACCTATTGATTATTTTGGTGCTCGCTGAGAGACTCGAACCCCCGACCTCCTCCATGTGACGGAGATGCTCTACCAACTGAGCTAAGCGAGCCTAAAAAAAAATGGTGGGGCTGACAGAACTCGAATCTGTGACCTCCTCGATGTCAACGAGGCACTCTAACCATCTGAGCTACAACCCCATGTCTTGAAAGACCTACTGTCCCTTAAGACAAGCGCAATTATAAACGTTCGATTTTAAACTGTCAAGAAAAATTTTCACAGACCGGGGAACGCGTCAACGAATTTGATTTTTATGTCGGGGAACGCGTCGACGAATTGAATCGTAAAATCTGCGCCGCTTGTGACGAATTGCCATTCGCCGACTTTGTTCGGGAACGTGGAAACTTTTTTGACTTTCAAATCGGCGAAGGCGTCGACAATCTGAACTTTTATATCGGGAAATGCCGTCACGACTTTTACGCGCCCGCAAAGTTTGATGCCTTTAAAATAACCGTCTCCGGAAATCGGATTGGCAAGCGCAACCGTCGACACCGTCAAAATAATCAACGCGATTATTGACAAAAAAATTTTCCGCATGATTTATCGTCTCCGCTCGTCAAAGTTTGTTTTCGGGCAAATCCAAATTGTAACGATCCAAATAATCCAGCAAGCGCAAATCTTTTTCGGGATTGGGATTCACGTCGTAATAATCCGCGTCGTTGCCGGGCGTGTAATCGTAAGCAAGTTTATCGAAATGTTTTTTGTTCACGTCCTCGAAGTCAAGATTTTTCGTCATAACTTTGCCGAGCCGTTCGGCATTGGGAATGAGATAACTTATCCCGTCAATATACTGCAGCCAGCCGGGCACGACGCCGGTTTTAATGTTGCCCGCAGCTTCCGCGTTTTTGAGTGAGCCCGCAGTTGCAAGCATTTCACTCGACGATAAATCTGTGTCGACAGCCTTAACCGCCACGCTCAAAAGTTCGGGAATTTTAATCAGCATTGAAGGTTCGCTCAATCTGTCCGCGCAGGCCTTCATGAAAGCTTGTTGACGACGCACGCGACCAACGTCACCTTCGGCGTCACGGAAACGCACAAATTCAATCGCGGTTTGCCCGTCAAGATGTCGAATGCCCTGCTTGATATTGATATGAAGTCCGCCGTCGTCGTCCCAGGGGTCTTCGTAATGCATATCGCGTTCGACGTAAATATCAACGCCGCCCATTGCGTCAATCACTTCGGCGAAACGCGCCTTGTTAATCATGACGTAGCGGTCGATGTCAATGCCCAAAAATTCTTCGACGGTTTTGCGGGCAAGTTTCGCTCCGCCGTAAGCATAGGCCGCGTTGATTTTTTGGTAGCCGTATTTTTCCATATAAACCAATGTGTCACGCGGGATTGTCAAAAGTGACGCTTTGTCTTTGGACAGTTGTAAAACCATAAGCGTATCGGAGCGACCAACGTCGTCTTTGCGTTCGTCCACGCCCATAAGCATTATCGTCGTCGTTTTTTGAAGCGTCGGTAAAATTTTTTCAGGCGCAACTTTCATCGTTAAATCTTCTTTGATTCGCGTAAAGTCCGAGTTAAAGCCCAGGTGCGCAAGTGAGCCGACGACAATCAGCGTGCAAATAATGAATGACCAAAATAATTTCCGATTACGCATTTTCCGCCCAAGTGCGCGGCGACGTTCTTCCAAGCGTTCGCGCATGTTTGTCACCTCCCTTACAAAAAACTTTCAGTTAAAATCTAAGTGAAGTTTTCAGCTTTGTCAAGTCAATATCCGTCGAAAGTTCGGGGTGTTTTTGCAAAAGATTTTGTTCGTCTTCGGGCGCGGCAACAAAGTTCGTCAACCGTCCGACGCGCACAAAACATTTTCGCGAAAATTTCGGATTGGAATTCGGATCGTTAATCGTCAGGTTTGCGGACGAAACTGCCGGTTGCTTGCCGCGATTGGCGATAAAATTCAAGTGCAGTTCAACTTGCGGCTCGTCTTCACCGCTTGAATAGTAAACGCCCAGATTGTTTTCGACGTAGGGATTGAGCGCGTTAAAAAGCACGTCCATAAGCACGGACAAATCGCGGCGTTTCGGATTGAATTCGATTTCGACGGCAGAAATGTTTTCGACGGTTTGCGGTTCCGGTTCGACATAACTGCGGACATTTTTCGCGGCAACGGTGCCGACCAAAACATTCACGACGCCGGGCACGTCACGGAAAATTTCCTGCAATTCGTTGACATTCCCGCCGCTGAAATAAATTTTTTTCGTGTACAAGGTAACTCACTCCCCAAAAATCTTCTGTAACAGTTCGTTGATTTGTTGCCGGCTTAGTTGTTTGCTTTGTTGCCGATTTATTTGTTCGGGTTGTTGCCGATTCTGATTTTGATTCAGTTGTTTGGTAGCACTCTCTTTATAAAACGAGCAATGCGACGAACCAAAGCAATTCCCGGAAGTTTTTCGACAGTAATTGTTTTTCAAGTGATATATGCATCTGCTTTTGTGACGCCGCGTGTCGTCTTCGTCCATCTTTAAGTATTCAACATGCCACGGGTGACCTGTCAACTTTCGCTTATCGTCCATAATCAATCACCTCGAACAGATTTTGGTGCAATTTCAAAGCGTCCCAAGTCCGAAAAATAATTTGAATCGTGCGTGATGACGATGAGCGTGCGATTTTTTTTGCGGCAGTCGTCGACCAACGCGGCAACCAAATTTTCAGCGCGTGATTTGTCCAAACCCGCCGTCGGTTCGTCGAGAATCAAAATTTCGGGATTGGTCGCCAACGCCAACGCAATTTGCAAGCGATTTCGTTCGCCGCCGGAAAGTTTTGCACCGTCGAAACCGATTTCCGCGTTAACGTCGAAGTTTTCAAGCCCGCAAATTTTCAGCGCGTCGGAAATTTTTTCGTCGGGAATGTCGCCGCAATAAATTTTGAAGTTCGCCCGAATCGACGCCGAAAAAATATGGTTCGCGAACGTCGACGCAGAAATTTTCCCGCCGACAGAAATTTTACCGTCATCTGCCGCAAAAAGTTTCGTCAGCAGATAAAGCAACGTCGTCTTGCCCGCGCCGGATTCGCCGACAATCGCCATCATTTCGCCGCGTTCAATCGTCAAGCTCAAGTCGTCGAAAATATTTTCCGCGTAACCGAAGCGCAAATTTTTTATTTCGACAGCGTGACTTGTCGCCGAAATCTGCGCGGGTGAAAATTTTTCTTCGGGCAACGTGACGGAGCGAATTTTTTTCCACGTGCGAATTGCGGACGGGATTTGTGCGAACAGTTCAAGTGTCGCCAAAAATATCAGCGTCCAAACCGTCAAAGCAATTTTATCAACTGCCGCGCCGAGTTTCAACAGCATAAAAAAAAATCCCGCCGCAACGAAAATTTTTGTCACCGTGTCGAGATTTATTTGTCGTGCCGTGAGTTTGAAAGTTTCCGTGCCGAAAAATTTTGCCGCCGTGTCGAGTGATTTAATTGCGGGCGTCGTGCCGAAAATTTTCAGTTCGTCGCGTCCGTCGCTGAAGTCCAAAATTTTTTCGCGGTAAATCGAATCGTCTGCGGCTTTGACTTCGACAAGTACCGAAAAAATTATAGTCGCGAAAAAAATCGCGGGCAACGTCAACGCAAAAAATTTCAGCGGCACGAATAAAAATCCCGTCAGCAAAATCGTCACGAGCGCGGCGGTCACCAGCGGCAAAACTACTCGCGGCAAAAAATCTTTCAGCAAGTCAGCCGAAATTGTCAGCGCGTGCAAAAGTTCGCCTTCGTGAGCGCGTCCCGATTTCAGCGGGAAAATTTTTGCGGCGTGTCTGAAAAGTTTTTCGCGAAGTTCGTCAAGCAACGCGAAAATTATTTTGTGCGAAAAAAATCTGTCGGCATATCGTAATGCGGCGCGTGAAATTCCTGCCGTGCGAACCAAAGTTATCCCGACGGACAGCGCGCTTATCGGCGGGTGAAGTGCGGCAGTCGCGATTAACCACGCCGAGGACGCCATTAATAAAATTTCGCTCAATGCGGCGGAAATGTTCGCGACAACGGCGGGCAAAAATTTAAATTTCATCTGCGTCACCTTCCGCACGAAAAATTATTCGTCGAAAAAATTTTTCCTGCCGTCAACGAAAAAATCCCTCCGACGTTTGCCGAAAGGATTTTGAATTCGTTATGCGATTTCAACGCCGACTTGTTCGACGAACCGCGATTTTTGCCGTCAATTATTTTTTGGGGAATTTGTTATTCACGATATCCATAGCGTCTTGGCGCGAAATACTGTTTCCGTTGTTGGTGTAGCCGTTTGGTTGATCCATGTTCCAACCAAGGGTGAAGCCAACGTCTGCCTTTGCCCAGCCTTCTGTGACTTCCTTACGGGTAAGCGGCCAAAACATCCACGCAGCCATCGGATTCCTATAATTAGCAAGCCCGTGAGTGGCAAGGAAACTCTGATCTTGAATAAGTTCCACAAGTGTGCCGCCCATGACGTTTTCGAGTTGCTCGTCAGTCAACAATTCGTCCGCGTATTTGTCAACGTCTGCCATTTCATCAACCTCCAAATTGTTTTCCGCACGTTTTACGCCGAAAAATTGATTCGCCACGCAGTTTATCAAAAAATTTTTCCTGCCGACAACGAAAAAATCCCTCCGACGTTTGCCGAAAGGATTTTTGATTCGTTATGCGATTTTTGCCGTGAATTCAGCTGTTTAGAATATTTGTGACGATCCGTATTTCGTGAATTGCGGCACTTCGTCGGGCGAATTTGTGGTGACATTGTCGGTTTGGTGGTTATCCGATTTCAAACGAATTTTCAAACGAAGACCACCTCCTATGCCGCCCGCAATGCCGTCGAGTTCTTCATCGCTCAATTTTTCGAGTTCGTCATTGATTTTTTTGAGATTTTCTTCGCGTGTTGCCATTGTTATCAACCTCCAAATTGATTTCTGCATATCATACGCCGAAAAATCGATTTCGTTACACGCGTCGCAAAAATTTTTATCACGGCTCATCAAGCGTCACGCGTCCGAGTTTTCCTGCGCGGAATTCGGTCAACACAAGTCGCAAAACTTTTTCGGTATCAATTTCGCCGCCTTTAACGAGGCAACCGCGTTTGCGTCCGATTAAATTTAAAAGTTCGTGCGAATCGGCGGGCAAATTTTCAAGCTTGTAACGTTCAAGCAAACCTGCGGGAAATTTTTCGGTAAGCGTTTCCAAAAGTTTGCAAACCGTCGGCTCCAGGTCGTGAATTTCGTCGCTGATTGCATACGTCCACGAAAGTTTCAGCGCAACTTGCGCGTCGTCGAATTTCGGCCACAAAATCCCCGGCATGTCGAGTAAGTCAAGTCCGTCGGCAATTTTTATCCACTGCTTTGCACGCGTGACGCCTGGTTTGTTTTCAATTTTGACGTGATTGGCACCCGCGAGCCGATTTATCAGCGACGATTTCCCGACGTTCGGAATGCCGACAATCATCAGCCGTGCGGAACGCGGTTTTGCACCTGCGCGGGCGAATTTGTTCGTCTTCGGAGCCGCCAACGATTTCGCGAGCGTGATTAAAGTTTTGAGTCCCGTGCCTTTGACGGCGTCGACGGCAACGGCGGGAATATTTTCGTCGCGGAAATTTTTTAACCACGCGTCAAGGGATTTTTTATCGGCAAGGTCGGCTTTGTTCAAAACGATTAAACGCGGTTTGTCGCCCAAAATTTCACGGAGCAACGGATTTTGACTGCTTGCGGGAATTCGTGCGTCCAAAAGTTCAATCACGAGGTCGACGAGCCGTAAATTTTCTTCGATTAAATGTTGAGCTTTTTTCATGTGGCCGGGGAACCACTGCAAATTTTTTTCTTCCATGGCGTTATTTCAGCATTGACACGACGAGCCCGACGACTGCAACGGTTATTGCGCCGAAGCCGACGACTGCCGCGATTGTCATCGTGTGAAGTTGGTCGCTGAGTTTGTCGAACTTTGAATCAATCTTGGCGTCCATCGCGTCGAATTTCGCGTAAAATCGTTGATTCATTTCTTTCATATCGGCATCATGTTTGGCTTGCGCGGCGTCCTGACGTTCTTGAATTCTGCGAATGTCCTCGCGCTGTTGTTTCATTTCATCCATGAACATTTCAAATTTAGTTTCGAGACTTGTCAAGCGATTATCAAGGTTGACATTGATTTGTTCTTGTTCGGTCATGTCAAACGCCTCCCTTCGACGATATTTTATCACGGTCGCGAAAAGTTTTCACACGGTGATTTTATCTTTAATCGCGTCGAATTTTTTTTCGCCGATACCACGGACGTTTTTAATTTCGTCGATTGTTTTAAACGCACCGTTTTGTTCGCGGTAGTCGATAATTTTTTGCGCAGTCGCGGGGCCGATACCCTTCAGCGTGGTAAGTTTTTCGGCGTCGGCGGTGTTGATGTTGACTTTATCGCCGTCGGTCGGGCTTGAAGACGTTTCTTGATTCGTGCGCAGGAAAATTTCTTTGGTCGGAATGTGAACGTGTTGCCCGTCAGAAATCGGCGCGGCAAGATTAATCGCCTCGGTGTCCGCCAAATCCGTCAAGCCGCCCGCCAAATTTATCGCGTCGACAATTCGCAAGTTCCCGTTGTCTTCGAGTTCGACGACGGAAATATTTTTGACTTGCCCCGATAAGTAGACTTGAATTTTTTTGACGGGCGGTTTCGGCGGCTCAAGCGACGGAGTTTGATTTTCGTCGTGCAAGCCGATAAAAAACAACGCGGCAAGCGAAATTAACGAGAGAATCCCAAAGCCGATTAAAAATTTTTTAGCGAGCATCTTCGTAGGCGACGGGCGTCACGTCGAAAATCGGATCAAGTGATTTCATTTCGTCCAGCACGTCTTGCGGAATTGGATTGTCGACAGTCAAAACCATCAAACTCGTGCCTTCAATCGCGGTTTTGCCGACGTTCATGCCGGAAATATTTATCTTGTGTTGAGCAAGCAGCGTGCCGACCATGCCGATAACGCCCGGGCGATTGATGTGCGGGCAAATCAAAATTCGTGCGTGCGGGTCAACGTCAACGCGGAAATTGTTAATTTCGACGATTCTGCCTTCGTTGCCGAAAAGCGAGCCCGTCACGACATTTTTATTTGCGGAAACGGTCACCAAATTTGCGAAGTCACGCGCTGCGGAAGATTTAACTTCCGACAGGTGAATTCCGCGTTCAGTCGCCAAAAGATTCGCGTTGACGAGGTTGACATTGCCGGCAAGCGCAGACGAAAGAATTCCCTTCAACACGGCGGTCGAAATCAAACTTGAATTCATTTCGGCGATTTTCCCGTTGATTTTGACTTGCACGTTTGAAATCGGTTCGCGGCTCAAGCCCATAATCGTGCGTCCCAAACGTTCAGCCAAATCAAGATACGGCGTGAGTTTTTCCAGAACGTGTGACGGAATGTGCGGCAGATTGACGGCGGTTGCAACGGGGCGATTGTTCAACGCGTCGATAATTCCTTTGGCAACGTCAACCGAAACGCCGATTTGCGCTTCAACGGTCGAGGCTCCCAAATGCGGCGTCAAAATTATGTTCGGCAAATTTCTGAGCGGTGAATCTTCGGCAAGCGGTTCGCCGTCGAAAACGTCAATCGCCGCGCCCGAAATAATTTTTTCAGTCAAAGCCGTCGCCAAATCTTTTTCGTTAATAATTCCGCCGCGTGCGCAGTTAATCAATCTGACGGTCGGTTTCATGGTTTTCATCTGCGGCAAGGAAATCATGTCGCGGGTTTTGTTCGTCAACGGCATGTGCACGGTGATATAATCGGAAGTCGCAAAAAGTTCGTTGAGTTCGGTAAGCGTGACACCGAGCGATTTTGCGCGTTCTTCGCTGACAAACGGGTCATACGCGATAACTTTCATGTCGAACGACTGCGCACGTTTCGCGACGCCCGCACCGATTTTGCCGAGCCCGATAATGCCGAGCGTTTTATTGCGCAATTCGACGCCGACAAATTTTTTTCTGTCCCAGCCGCCCGCGTGCATGACTTGATTCGCCTGCGGAATATTTCTGCTCACGGCAAGCATCATCGCAAAAGTGTGTTCCGTCGCCGCGATTGTGTTGCCGTCGGGGGAATTGATGACGATAATTCCGCGAGCCGTCGCCGCTTGAACGTCAATGTTGTCCACGCCGACACCGGCACGCCCGATAATTTTCAAGTTGACGCCGCGTTCCAAAACGTCAGCGGAAACTTTCGAGGCAGAGCGAACAATCAGCGCGTCGAACGTCGGGATAATTTCCAAAAGTTCTTCGTGCGAAATTTTGTCGCGAACTTCCACGTCGAAATTTTCCTTGAGCAGTTCGATGCCTTCGTTTGCAATGCCGTCGGCGGCCAAAATATGAAACATGATTCGTTGACTCCTTTTGAAATAAAATTTTTTGTAATCGGTGATTGATTCTGCCACACGTTAAAAATTTCCTGCAAGGGCAGGGAAAAACGCCGCCTTATCGAAAAGACTTGCAGAGGTGTTGAACTTGGCGACAGAGATTGAGCGAAAATTTTTGGTTGACGCTGAAAAAATTTCCACGCTGAAATTTTCGGACGAAGAAATTATCGCGCAAGGTTATCTTTCGACGGATCCGACCGTTCGCGTGCGTCTGAAAAATAATCGCGGCTACTTGACGATAAAATCTTCGACGATTGGAATTTCGCGACAAGAATTCGAGTACGAAATTCCCGCCCGTGACGCCGAAGAGCTTTTGACTTTGTGCGGTGAACGCGTGCTGAAAAAAATCCGTCGCAAAATTTTTCACGGCGGGCACGTTTGGGAAGTTGATTTTTTCGGCGGACGGCACGAAGGTTTGATTTTGGCTGAAGTCGAATTAAAATCGCCCGACGAATTTGTTGACTTGCCCGATTGGATTTCGCGGGAAGTTTCGGACGAGCCACAATATTTCAATTCAAATTTGTCGCAAACATAAACGCTTATCCTTGACTGGAGATGATAGATTGGTTTCGGAGTGGGAATTATTTCTGCGATTAACGTTGGCTTGCGTTTTGGGCGGGATAATCGGTTACGAACGTCAGAGCCGCCGAAAATCCGCAGGCTTGCGCACGAATGTTTTGGTCTGTCTCGGTTCGTGTTTGATTATGGTTTTGAGCGAAGCACTTTATTTCAACGTCGAAGGCAGAACGAACGCCGACCCCGCACGTCTTGCCGCGCAGGTTGTCAGCGGTATCGGTTTTCTTGGCGCGGGTGCCATCATGAAGGAAGGTTTAACCGTCACGGGCTTGACGACTGCCGCTTGTCTGTGGGTAGTTTCAGGCGTCGGACTTGCTGTCGGTGCAGGTTACTATTCGGGTGCGCTGTTCACCACGGCTTTAATTTTCGCGACGCTCGGAACTTTGTCGCGAATTGACGAATGGGTTATGCACGAAAAAAATTTGCTCATCACGATTAACACCAAAGACAAGCCGGGGCAACTGATGCATATCAGCTCGTGCATTGACGACCTGCAGTTAAAAATCCGCGACGTGAAAGTTAAAGCAACCGACGACACAACCGACACGCTGATTATCGAAATGGAAGTTTACAACCAGCGGGCGTTGAAAAATGTCATCGTGCTTGACGCGGTCAAACGAATTGACGGAGTTATCAGCGTCGATGTCAGCTGAAAATTCGCGACGTGAAAGTTAAATCGACACGTTGAAAAAATTCATCTGCTTGACGCGGTCAAACGAATTGACGGCGTTATCAGCGTCGATGTCAGCTGAAAAAATATTTTGGGAGGTTTTCAAATGAATTACGACATTATCGACACGATTGTCACCACTGCAACAAACGCCATGCGCAACGCTTATGTTGAGCATAACTCAATCGCGGCGGGAGCCTGCCTTTTGGCGTCGGACGGCACACTTTACAGCGGCTGTTCGATTGACAGCGTGATTCCCGAATTCAAACTGCCCGCCGAAGTCGTCGTTATGGCGAAGGCGATTTCCGAAGGCAAGCGCGAATTCGACGCCATTTCGATTATCGCGGACATTGACGGCATGTACATTCCCGACGAACGCAGTCATAAGTTCCTGCTTGAGTTCAACGTCGAGAAAATTATTTTGGCGGACACTCAGGGTAACACGAAACTTGTTCCGCTTGAAGAATTGGTGCCGTACAAAACTCGCCGCCGCTGAAAATTTTTCGTGACAATCAAAAACTCCCTCACGCTTTCGGGTGTGAAGGAGTTTTTTGTTTGAATCATCGTTCGTGCGAAAAATACATCTTGCGCGGAACGACCATACCCAATTCGTCTTCGGCGATTCGCTTTATGCGTTCGGGCGATTTGAGTTTTGCAATTTCCACGCGCAACCGTTCGTTTTCAAGTTCCAGCTGTTGCGCTTGATTTTGTGTCGCCACCAACGCATAACCGCGGCTTGCACTTATTCCGTGACGTATAACTACCGCCATTGCCAATATTGCGAAAATGACAAACGCAACGCGGCAACGCGACCGCAAAAGGTGATCCAGGCGCGGGCGTCCTTTAATCAGCGTCAATGATGCTTCGTTCGCAACAGGTTTTTGTTGCGGCTGATTGTTGTAGTTTTTTATTTTGCGTTTTACCGTCACAGTATTCCCCCTTCGTAATCGCGTCAATTTATAGACTCGCGTCACCGTCAAAAATTTTTTCGACGACGCGCAGTTTCGCTGACTTAGCCCGACTGTTGCCGACAATTTCGTCGACCGTCGGAAGTTTCGCCTTGCCGAGAATTTTTATTTCAGCTTTGTGGTTGCACACGCACACGGGAAAATTTTTCGGGCAAATGCAACCTTGAGCCGCTTGCTTGAAAGTTTCTTTGACAATCCTGTCTTCGAGCGAATGGAACGTGATGACTGCCAATCGCCCGCCGATTTTCAACCGGTTAATCGCTTGCTTGAGCGCGTCGGACAAAATTTCGAGTTCGCCGTTGACTTCGATTCGCACGGCTTGAAAAACTCTTTTCGCGGGGTGACCACCGTTTTTCGTTCGCGGCACGTGCTGTTCGATTATCTTGACCAATTCGCCCGTCGTCGCAATCGGTAAAATTTTTCGTTCACGACAGATCGCGGCGGCAATTCGTTTGGAAAATCGTTCTTCGCCGTACTCGCTGAAAATTTTCGCCAAGCGCGTTTCGTCATAATTGTTCACAACGTCGAAAGCCGTCAAGCTCTGTCGCCTGTCCATCCGCATATCGAGCGGTGAATCTTTCATGTACGAAAATCCGCGCTCCGCCGTGTCAATTTGGTGTGACGATATGCCCAAATCGAAAATTATTCCGTCGAATTTGTCAACGTTCAAGTCGTCAAGAATTCTGTCGAGTTCGCCGAAACTTCCGCGCACAATTTTTACGCCGCAAGTTAAACCCGATAAATTTTCCGTCGCGGCTGAAATTGCTTCGTCGTCCCGATCAATCCCGACAAGTAAACCGTCTGCGTCAAGTTTTTCGCCGATTAATTTCGCGTGTCCGCCACCGCCTAACGTGCAATCAAGATAACTTCCGTGCGATTTAACGTCGAGTGCCGACAAAACTTCCGCAAGCATAACACTTACATGACCGAAATTCAATCGCGCTCAACCTCCAAACCGTTTGAAAATTATATTCGACTTGCAGGAAAAATTTCCTTTAACCTTCGCGAAAAAATATTTCAGCGTAAATTCATTGACTGTAAATTTTTCGGTGATATAATCTGCGGCAATTTAAAGGAGGAATTCTTTATGAAAATTACCAAAGACATGAGCATAATCGAAGTCGTTCAACGCTACCCCGATACCGCAATGGTTTTCATGTACGCGGGCATGGGTTGCCTCGGTTGTGCGGCGGCGCGTTTTGAAAACATCGAAGCCGGTGCAAACGTTCACGGAATCGACGTTGACAAACTTGTCGACGCGCTCAACGAAGTTGCGGCGGCTAGTGACGAAGTTGCGAACGAACCGGAACTTGCGGGCGTCAATCAATAATTTTTCGACAACACAACCGAAATTTGAGACCGGCACGCGTAGCCGATACAGTTTTATAGCGAACGAACAGCCTCTCCGTGAGGGGCTGTTTTTTTTTGCAACGGCGAAGATAAGCCGACAAAAAATTTAACGTGCCCGCTCAAGTGCCGCAACAAGTTCTGTCGCGCTGACGGTACTCGTGCCCATCTTTCGGACGGCAAGTCCCGACGCGTAATTTGCAATTTTCGCCGCAACGGAAGGTTGTGCGCCCGCCGTCAACGCCAAAAGAAAAGCCGCAACGCAGGTGTCGCCCGCGCCCGACACGTCATAAACTTCGCTCATGTCGCTAACGGGAATGTGATGCGTCGCGCCGTGTCGTTCAAACAAAGTCATACCCATTTCGCCGCGAGTGATTAAAACGCCGTGCACGTTGAGTTTCGTCAACATTTTTGTGCCCGCGCTGATTAAATCCGTCACGTCATTAAGTTCGTGCCCGACGAACGCGCCCAGCTCCGCATCGTTTTGCTTGATGAAACCGACGCCCTCGAAGTCGCCGATATTGTAGCGCGAATCGACTATGTTGGGAATTTTTTGCTTGCCGGCGTAGCGCGTGATTAATTTTCGTGCGTTTGAAGTTATTGTGCCGGAACCGTAATCGCTCATGATAATCCCGTCGACTTTCGGCAAAATTTTATCAATTTTCGCGATAAGTTCAGCCTCAACTTTTTTGCTGAGCGGCTCTTTGCTCTCCGTGTCGATACGGACAATTTGTTGACTGACCGTCGCACGACCGCCCGCAATGATTCGCGTTTTGGAAATTGTCGGACGTGATTTATCGCGAACAAGTCCCTCAATGTGAACGTCGAGATCTTTAAAAATTCCACGTAAAGTTTCTGCATAAGAATCGTCACCGATAACGCCGATTGCGTAAACTTCCGCGCCGAGTGTTGCCGCATTTGCCACGACGTTAGCCGCACCGCCCGCCACAACTCGTTCGCCCGCCTTTTCGAGAATCAACACGGGAGCTTCACGCGAAATTCTGGCAATGCGCCCGTCGACATAAACGTCGGCAACAATGTCGCCGATAACCAAAATTTTTTTGTCCTGCATAGCGTTCGTTATGTTTATAAGTTCTTGCAATTCGCTCACCGCCTCAGTCAGTCAAATCAAAAAATTGCGGAACAATATCTGCATACGAGCCGTCGGGCATACGAAAACCTTTCGGGATTGTTCCGAGTTCCACAAAGCCCAGTCGTTGATAAAGATGTCGTGCGTGAATGTTCGTCGCGACAACCGCGTTGAATTGCAAAATTCCAAAGCCGAGTTCACGCGCTTTTTCGATGCAATGTTTGACAATTATTTCGCCCAAATGTCGCCCGCGCAGATTGGAACGAACCGCATAACTTGCATTTGAAATGTGCCCGCACCGCCCGACATTGTTCGGATGCAGGATGTACAACGCCAAAATTTCGCCCGTGTCGGTGTCGACGGCAAGTCCCGTGAACGATTGCGATTTAAAAAATTCGTCGCCCGTCACTTCGTCAAGCTCATTTTCCTGCGGGAAGGCAATTCCTTCGCGCACGACTTCATTCCAAATTTCAATCGCCTCGCGCACGTGTTTTGAATCGTAAGCAACAACTTTTACAGACATTACTTAACCTCCATTGAACGTTTATAAATTTTGAACTTCGATTAGCCAAACTGTCTTGCTGCTCAATTTTTATCGGCGACTTTATTTTCAGCGTCGGATTTAATTTGCGCCCGTCGATATATTTTGCAGTCGCTTTAAAAGCGACGGAACAGTTGACGCGATTGACGTTATCGACAGCCGCAATTTTGTCGCCGCGAACTGAAATTTTTCGTCGAGTTATTTTTAAGTTGACGAGATTAAATCTGTCGTTGTCCGAAAATTTTCGACCGCGTGTTCGACAATTCAATTTTTGTCGGCGGATTTAATTTGCGCCCGTCGATATATTTTGCAGTCGCTTTAAAAGCGACGGAACAGTTGACGCGATTGACGTTATCGACAGCCGCAATTTTATCGCCGCGAACTGAAATTTTCGACCGCGTGTTCGACAATTTAATTTTTGTTGTCGGATTTAATTTGCGCCCGTCGATATATTTTGCAGTCGCTTTAAAAGCGACGGAACAGTTGACGCGATTGACGTTAT
>JAFUYE010000125.1 GCA_017470715.1 Selenomonadaceae bacterium | reverse complement strand
CTTGTAGCTCAGCTGGATTAGAGTATTTGACTACGAATCAAAGGGTCGGGGGTTCGAGTCCCTCCAAGGTCACCACGTGGGTAGGTAGCGAAGTGGCTAAACGCGGCGGACTGTAAATCCGCTCCCCTTGGGTACGATGGTTCGAATCCATCCCTGCCCACCACCATGAAAATTCAAACGTCGTCGAAAGGCGGCGTTTTTTCGTTGCAATTAGTGAGTGTCGGTAAAGTGTCGAATGTTGTCGCTTCGATTCGGCTCAATTTCAAAATTGTGTTTGCTGATTTACTGTTTCTTTGCTTGACCGAATGATACGGGCGGAGCGCAAATGCTTGCCGGCGCGCATTTGCCCATGACGGCTCCAAATTTCACATTACAAATTCCGGATTGATTTTTTCATCGGCGAAATTTTTTCATGCAACAAAAAACTGCCCCGAACAAATTTGCGCGGAGCAGTCTTTTTTATTCGATTGGAAAAATTTTATTGGATAGCTGATGTCGGATTGAGTTCGTTTGCGCGGTTGTCAAAGCGGCTCATAATTTCATCGTAAGTGTTCTGCGTAATTTCGGGCATATCCTGCAAGCCCGTCGCGTTCGTCCAAACCGCGCCCGCCTGTTTGAAGCCTTCTTCGACTGCCGCACGCATTGCGGAAAGTTTTTCGGGGTCGTTGCCCGCGATTGCCGTCGCAAGATCAAAAATTCTCGTCGACACCGCGTCAACCGACCAGTCGCCACCCTCGGCAACGGCTTTAGCCGCGTCTTCGGGATTGGTTGCAACTTCCGGCATACCAAAACGCGCCGCGTCAATTTCAACGCCGTCAAAGTTCAAAATGCCGACACCTTCGTCAAGCCAGCCTTGAAGTTTGTCGTTCGAGTCCGTCAACGCCTGCATCATCATGTTAAGCATTGTCTGTTCGTTGACGGCGATACTTTCTTCGAGATAACGAACTTGGTCGGCGGAAAGTCCCTTCGCTTCGCCGACAAGCTCACCGTTAGCGTTTTCGACTTCGGGCTGTTGCTGTGCTGACGCCGCTTGTTGAGCTTGTTTGCCCTCGGCGGAAATGTCGACGTTGTACGCTTCGCCGATATTCGCTGACGTTGACGAATTTTGATTTTGCGTCGTCGAATTTTGGTCGGCGACCTTCGTTTGTGTGGTGCCTTTTGTCTGCACGGCATATTGCGCAACAGCTTGAGACACGCTTGAAACGTTGCTTACGTCCATGTTGATAACCTCCTTTTGTTGAACGAAATTACAAACTGCGGCGGGCTTGAATTACATCGTCAACAGTGCCGCCAAATCCAAACTTTGCGTGCGTTCGATTTTCGTTGCAACGGAACCGTCGGGGTTAGGCGGTGCGGAATAATCCGCCACGATTTGCAAATGCGGTTTCTGCTTAATTTGTTCGGTGATTGAGCCGCCCTCGTAAGTCGTTATCAAAATCGATCCGTCCGGCATGAAACGCTTGATTGTCTCGACGGTTTTGGCAGTTGTCGTGCCGCTTGAGTCGTTGCGATTGGCGTTGCCCGAATCTTCGTCGATTTTGACTTCACCGGTAATTTCTTCCTGCAAGTCTGCAATCTCGTCAAGTTTTTCCTGTGTCGCGTTCATCTTTTCGATATCGGTCTTGACGTTTGCAATTTTCGAGGCAAGAATTTTGGAATATTCCGAGGCGATACCGCTTGATTTGCTCCTGTGCGCCGACGTGCCCGCCAAACTCGTCGCAGGATTTGCAATTTCGCGAATGTCCATATTTGTCACGCTCCAAAAAGTTTTTTCAAATGCTTTATCGGCTTTTCGACCGTGACGCTAAAATTTTTTTGAATATATCATGTGTATTCGCGCTTGTCAATTTGGTGACTGCGAATTAAAATTTTCGTCGAAAGGAGTTGACGACATGAAAAATTTTTTCGCGGCGATATTTTCGGCAATGTTTTTGCTGACGACGGTCGCGCACGCCGAAATCCAAATTTTTGACGGTATGGGACAATACATCGCAAACGAAAGTGAAGACGCGGAAATTGCCAAAATGCGTGCCCGTCAACGCGCCGAACAAGATGCGCAAGACAAGGCCGGTATTTACCTTGCAAGCTTTTCGCGTTCCGTCAACGCACGGCTCATCGAGGACGACATTGCCGCCGTTACCAACACCATCATCAGCGTCAGCGACGTGGAAATTAAAGCTGAATCTTTCATACACAAAGGCAATCCGGCAACACTTTATAAAGCGACGCTTAAAGCCAAAATCGATACCGATGCCATTTCGGCTTTTCTCGAACGCAACGAGGATAAAAAATTTACCGTCCTTGACCAAAACAACAGTTTGAAAAATGACTTTGCCAAAAATGACGCACGTGTTGCCGATTTAAAAGAACAATATGATAAAGCCACCACGCAAGTCGAAAAAGATTTAATCCGCGAACAGCTCAAGCAAGCCGACCGAGATTTTTTGGCAATTCAAAAGCGCAATGAAGCCAAAAAACTTTGTAATCAGGGAGACTACGAAAACTCCATAAAATGTGCCAATGAGGCAATCAAACTCAAGCCCGATTACGCCGAAGCTTATATGAATCTGAGTCTGAATTATTTTTGGACGGGAAATTATGATTCGGCGTTGAAAATGGCAACCAAAGCGATTGAACTCGACCCGAATCTTTCCGGAGCCTATAACAATCGCGGTCTGGCTTATCACGACCTGAATCAATACGAGCAAGCCTTTCAAGATTTCAATAAAGCCATCGAACTTGCCCCCAATGTTGCAGCAAGTTATTTTGGGCGTGGAAAAGTTTACTTGAAATTGAACGATTTAAATTCTGCTCTTGCCGACTTCAACAAAACGGTCGAGTTGGCTCCGAATGAAGCACTGGCCTATTTTTTGCGCGGAGGCACGTACAATCTTTTAAAACAATTCGACGCGGCTGTTTCAGATTTCAACAAAGCCATCGAATTCGCCCCAAAGTATGCGTCGGCTTATTTGTATCGCGGAGTTGCGTACCATGGTTTGAAACAATTCGACACGGCTCTTGCAAACTTCAACAAAGCAATCGAACTTAAACCGAACGACGCGGAAAATTATTTCTATCGCGGATATACCCACGGTGCTTTGAAACAATTCGACGCAGCTCTTGCAGACTTCAGCAGAGCAATCGAACTCAGATCGAATTACGCACAGAATTATTTTCAGCGCGGTAAGATTCATCGGATTTTGAAAAATTATTCCGCCGCAATCGCCGATTTTTCCAAAGCCATTGAACTTAATCCGAACGATAAGGAATTTTACTACAATCGCGGGCGTTGTTATGAAGCTTTGGACGACAATGCTCATGCGAAGGCGGATTTTATCAAAGTCAAAGAACTGTCTCACTGACGGAAAGGAGATGTAAAAAATGTTCAGGCTTTTAACAATTTTGTTTGCGGCAGGAATTTTCTTGAGCGCGTCCGTTGTCGGTGCCGCCGTCAAAACTTATGACGGTGTCGGGCAATACATCATGAACGATTTCGAGACGAACAGCATTGCCGAAAAGCGAGCGCGGCAAAAGGCGGAATTCGACGTGAAACAGAAAGCGGGCGTCGACGTGAAAAATCATCTGCGTTCGATTAACGCGAATCTTTCCGACGACGAAATTGCCGCCATCGCAAGCAACATAATTAAGACGTCAAACGTGAAAATCGAATCCGAGATTTTTGAATATGCGGGAGAACCTGCGACCATGTACACCGCGACGCTCAAAGCGACTCTCGACACGGACGACGTTTCCGATTGGCTTAAACTCGACGAAAACAAAAGATATGTCTTCGTTGAACAGCACAAACAGTTGATTGATTCGATAGCCGCCAACGACGCGCAAATTGTCGACTTGAAGGAACAATACAGACGCGCAACCACTCAAGCCGAAAAGGACAATATCAAGGCTCAATTCAACGATGTCGATAGAAAATTTTTGAGCTACGAAAAAATCAAAGCCGGAGACCTGGCTTCACGTTTGGAAGAATTCGACGAGGCAATAAAACTTTACAATGAAGCCGTCGAGCTAAATCCTGATTCTGCTTTGGCGTACAACAATCGCGGCGTCACTTACGCCGACTTGAAGCAACACGAGCGGGCTGTTCAAGATTTCGACAAAGCCATCGAACTCAATCCGAATTTTGCCGATGCGTACTACAATCGCGGTGTCGCTTACAAAAATCTGAAACACTACGAGCGGGCTATTCAGGATTACGACAAAGCAATTCAACTCAATCCGAATTTTGCGGATGCGTACAACAATCGCGGCACTGTTTACGCTGAAGGATTAAAGCAATACGAGCGGGCGATTCAGGATTACGACAAAGCCATTCAACTCAACCCGAATGATGCCTTGGCGTACAACAATCGCGGCATCACTTACGCCGACTTGAAGCAATACGATCGGGCAATTCAAGATTTCGACAAGGCGATTCAACTCAATCCAAATTATGCCTATGCGTACTTCTGTCGCGGCATCGTTTACAGCAGATTAAAGCAGTATGAACGTGCGATTCAGGATTACGACAAGGCTATCGAACTCAATCCGACGGATGCCGAGGCGTATAAATATCGTGCTCAAACTTACAATAACCTTGGACAACCCGAAAAAGCGATTCAGGATTACGACAAAATTTTGGAGGTTGCTCCGAAAAATATCGCCGTTTTAAAATCTCGCGGCTTTGATTATGCTTGTCTCAAACAATTCGACCGTGCACTTGACGATTTCAATAAAATCCTCGAACTCGACCCGAAAAATGCCGAGGCTTATTCTTTTCGCGGCGAAGTTTTTTTCGTGACCGACAAATATGCGCAGGCGATTGAAGATTACACCAAAGCTCTCGAACTCAATCCGAATATGCCGTCCTTCGTGTATTATTCGCGGGCACGTTCACATTTTCGATTGGGCAATAAAGATGCGGCAATTCAAGATTTCGAAAAAGCCATTGAACTTAGCCCGAATGACGATAAAATTTATGTCAATCGCGGTTACATGTTCATGTACTTGAAAGATTCCGACCGTGCGCTTGACGATTTTAATAAAGCACTTGAACTAAATCCGAAAAATGTTGCCGCTTATCACGCACGGAGCGAAATTTATTTAGGCATGAAGAAATATTATCTTGCGTTGCATTATCTCAACAAAGCTCTGGAAATTTCTTCGGACAACGCCGACGCATTGTACTTGCGCAGTCTCGTTTATTCCGCGCTGAAAAATTCGGCTGAGGCAAGAAACGATTTCAATAAGGCACGGAAACTCGCTCCGAAGAATACGGTCAAAAATCTCTGCAATAGCGGCGAGATTTGCCTCAAATTGAGAAATTACGAACTGGCGATTGAATATTTTAATCGCGCCATTCAATGGAATTCCAAATACGCGGAAGCTTATCAAAAACGCGGTGAAGCTTATTGGGCTCTCGGCGACGAAAAGAAAGCTCAAGCCGATTTCGACAAAGCAAAGAAGCTCGGCTACACAGGCTGACGAAAAATTTTACGGAGGTGTTTTACGTGAAAAATTTTTTGATGACGATTGTTGCGGCAATGTTTTTGCTGACGACGGTTGCTCACGCCGAAGATGCCGAAACGTATTTTTACTGCGGCAAGGCGTATTACCTTCAAGGACAATACGAAGAGGCGATTGCGGAATATAATCGGGCGATTCAACTTAATCCGAATCATGCGAAGGCTTACAACGGGCGCGGCGTCGCTTATTACCACTTGAAAAATTACGACATGGCTTTTGAGGACTTCGACAGGGCGATTGCGGCTGACCCGAATTTTATTTACCCGTACACAGGTCGCGCCTGTCTTTATCGGGACTCGCAGCAATACGATTTGGCGATTCAAGATTGCGACAAGGCTATCGAACTCAATCCGAATTTTGCGCCGGCGTATTACAATCGCAGTCTTGTTTATCTGGAAATGGAGCAATTCGAGCAGGCGATTCGCGATTGCACCAAAGCCGTCGAACTTAATCCGAATTATGCGGTGGCTTACGGCAGTCGCGGCACGGCTTATTACCGCTTGAAAAATTACGAACGGGCTATTCAAGATTTAAACACGGCGATTGAAATCGGTTTCAGCGTCAAAGATTTGGGCGAGGCTCTTTATTGGCGCGGAATGTGCTACAAGGCGACGGGCGACACTGCCAAAGCTCAATTCGACTTGGAAAAAGCCAAACAACTCGGTTACGACGGCTGACACACGAAAAAATCCCTCCGATACATTTATCGAAGGGATTTTTGTTTGCTGTCGAAATAAGTTTCGATTTACCAGTTCCAAGAGTTCCACTCCATCTGCTTGCCGGTAACTTCCATTGCGTGCTTCATTGCTTCGACACGAGTGACTTTTTTGCCGTCAATTTTGTAAACATTGTTGGCACCGCTGGTAAAGAAGTTTCCGCCGTGGATTGTGGCCTCAACGCCGACTCTTTCCCATGCATCGCGGATTTCATAGTCATGATCTTGCGACCAAATTCTGAAGTTACCGTAACGATCGCAAAATCCGCCCAAGCTGTTCAGAAAGCGGCTGTCCTCGGCAGTTTCGCCTGTACTTCCGCCCGCCACGGCATCAAGTTCGTCGTCGCTGAGCATTTCGAGTTGTTCGTTAATTTTTTTGATGTTTTCTTCTCTGGTTGCCATTTTAATCAGTCTCCTTTGATTTGGTTGAAATTTTTTGTTGCCGTCGATTCGGCTTGTCCTTTGCGGCTCCGTTTGTCTTTCTGCACCTTATACGATTGAATTCGAGTTTTGTTACACGGGTTGCAAAAAAATTTTTCCCCGCGCAGATTGTTGTGTCGGGGATTTTTTTGTTGCCGGAAAAAGGTAAAGTGAATTTTACCTTAGGGTATAAATTTTTTTACCTTCAGGTATGATTTTTTTTACCTCTGTAACCGGCGCGGATAAATCGGCTGAAAAAATTTTTTCAACGCAATTTTTTTGCTGTCACGACGAAAAAATTTTTCGGACGGCGATTTTATTTTGAGCGACGTTGAATTTGCACACGGAACACGGTCGAAAAATTTTCCCGCGCAGATTTTTGTGTCGGGGATTTTTTTGTTGCCGTAAAAAGGTAAAGTGAATTTTACCTTAGGGTATAAATTTTTTTACCTTCAGGTATGATTTTTTTTACCTCTGTAACCGGCGCGGATAAATCGACTGAAAAAATTTTTTCAACGCAAATTTTTGGCTGTCATCACGAAAGAATTTTCGGACGGCGATTTTATTTTTAGCGACGTTGAAATTGCACACGGAACACGGTCGAAAAATTTTTCTCCGCGCAGATTTTCTTTGCAACGGGGATTTTTTTTGCTATCATGACGAAAAATTTTGGGAGGGCGATAACATGTTGAGCGACGTTGAAATTGCACAGAGCGCGAATGTCGAAAAAATTTCCGTGGCGGCGGGCAAACTCGGCTTGACTGAAGACGATTTGGAGTTTTACGGCAAGTTCAAGGCGAAAATTTCCCGCGACGTGTGGCAGCGCGTCAAAAATAATCCCGACGGCAAATTGATTTTGGTCACCGCGATAACGCCGACACCTGCGGGCGAAGGCAAGACGACAACTTCAATCGGTTTGGCGGACGCATTTTCAAAACTCGGTCGAAAAATTTGCGTTGCGTTGCGTGAACCCAGTCTCGGTCCCTGTTTCGGAATCAAAGGCGGCGCGGCGGGCGGCGGTTACGCTCAAGTTGTCCCGATGGAAGATATTAATTTGCACTTCACGGGCGATTTTCACGCGATAACGACGGCTCACAATCTGCTTGCGGCGGTTTTGGACAATCACATTCAGCAAGGCAACGAATTAAAAATCGACGTGCGGCGCGTCGTGTGGAAACGTGTACTCGACTTGAATGACCGTGCGTTGAGAAACGTAATTGTCGGGCTCGGCGGAAAATCGAACGGCGTCCCGCGTGAATCGGGCTTCGACATAACCGTTGCGTCCGAAATGATGGCGATTTTGTGTTTGGCGAACGATTTTGCGGATTTGAAGTCGCGTCTCGGAAAAATTGTCGTGGCGTACACGGTTGACGGAAAAATTGTCACGGCGAACGATTTAAAAGTCACCGGCTCGCTTGCCCTGCTGTTGAAAGACGCGATTAAACCGAATTTGGTTCAGACGCTCGAAGGTACACCGGCTTTGATTCACGGCGGACCTTTCGCGAACATTGCGCACGGTTGCAATTCGGTCATTGCGACGAAACACGCGCTGAAATTGGCTGATATTGTCGTCACGGAAGCCGGATTCGGTGCCGACCTCGGCGCAGAAAAATTTTTGGACATCAAATGCCGCTTGAGCGGCTTGCGTCCCGACGCGGTTGTCATTGTCGCCACAATTCGCGCTTTGAAAATGCACGGCGGCGTTGACAAAAAAAATCTTTCCGAACCGAACGTTGCGGCTGTCGAACGCGGACTTGCCAATCTCGAAAAACATATCGAAAACATTCAAAATTTCGGACTGCCCGCGATTGTTGCGTTGAATGATTTCCCGACGGATACCGACGAAGAAATTTCCGCCGTCGAAAAAATCTGCGCGGCTCACGGCGTAAAATTTGCTCGCTCGAAAGTTTTTGCCGAAGGTGGCGCGGGCGGTATTGAACTTGCCAAAGCCGTCGAAGAAAGTTTCAACGCTCCGAAAAATTTTAAATTCACCTACGCGGACGACTTGAGCCTTGCCGAAAAAATTTCAGCGGTTGCAACGAAAATTTACGGCGCGGACGGCGTCGACTACACTTCAGCGGCGAAGAAACAACTTGCCGACATTGAGCAACGCGGATTCGGTAAGTTGCCGATTTGTGTCGCGAAAACTCAGTATTCATTGAGCGACGACGCGGCGAAACTTGCCCGCCCGAAAAATTTCAACGTCACAGTTCGCGAAGTGAAAATTTCTGCAGGCGCGGGCTTTGTCGTCGTGTTGATGGGCAACATTATGACGATGCCGGGCTTGCCGAAAGTTCCCGCCGCCGAAAAAATCGATATAACGCCCGACGGAATTATCAGCGGCTTGTTCTGAAATATCTTCGTAAGCGAATGGTTTTTTCAAGGAGTTTCTGCGATGCGAAGATTTAAATTGAAAAAAGACGGCTCACTTGTCAACGACGAACCGAACATAGACCGCACGACCGGAGCTATGCCCGGTCAACACAATCGCGGCAGTTCAAAGCGTCAAAATCTCGACCGTTGGCACGAAGCGGAATTGTCGAATGCACACAGTCAAACCGTCAAACCGTCGGCAAATTTAGGTAAGATTGTTATCGGCTCAACGGTGACGGTTTGCGACGTTGAACTGGATTTGACTGAAACTTTTATGATTGTAGGTTCCACGGGAGCAGCTCCCGACAAAAACAAAATTTCCTGCAAGTCGCCGCTCGGAGCCGCACTTTTGGGCAAAACCGCAGGCATGACGATTCAAGTTCCGGCACCGAAAGGCATCCTAAACTTCAAGATTTTGAAAATCAAATGACGCGCATTGAAATTTTTGCAACAAAAAAGCCCTCGCGCATGACGGGGGCTGATTTTTTTTGACAAATTTTATTCGGCACGTTTAAAAAATTTCGTGAGGTTGCCGCTGTTTATTTGTGATATTCATGATTCAAGCGATAACCATAAAATATTTTTAGATTGACAATCGCTATTCACGTGCTACAATCGGGCATGTTGAATCACTGTATTTTGTATACAGTCAACCGCATTTTTACGGAACGTGTTTCAGCACGGAAAGGAGTTGGTTTTATGTTTTGGGCTGAGCTTATGGTTGTGCTGGCAATGTTGATTGTCGGCGCACGCTACGGCGGCATTTTCTTGGGTATGTCAAGCGGTGTCGCCATTGCAATTTTGGTTTTCGGCTTCGGGCTCGCGCCCGGCAATCCCGCAATCGATGTCATCATGATTATCATGACGGTCGTCGTTATCGCGGCAACGTTGCAGGCTTCGGGCGGCATGGATTATTTAATTCAAATTGCCGTCAATCTTTTGCGCAGGAACCCGAATCGAATCAGTTATTATGCCCCGATTATCAGCTGGGTGTTTACATTTATGTGCGGCACGGGCAATATTTCGTTCGGAATTTTGCCGGTTATCGCCGAGGTTGCGCGTGAGGCGGGTGTTCGTCCCGAAAGACCGATTTCAATGTCGGTTATCGCGTCACAACAGGCAATAACCGCGTGTCCGATTTCTGCCGCGACGGTTGCGCTTGTCGGTTTACTTTCACCGCAAGGCGTCACATTGATTGACGTTTTAATCGTCTGCATTCCGTCAACATTAATCGGCGTCGTGTGCGGCTGTCTCTGGGCGGCACGCATGGGCAAAGATCTTGCCGACGACCCCGAATATCTTGCACGTGTTCAACGCGGCGAAGCGGCTCCGATTAACGAAAAAGCGAACATTGCCGCGAATCGGGAATTTTCCGCCGACACGAAACGCGCAGTTTGGATTTATCTTTTGGCAACGGTTATCGTCGTTATCTTCGGCATTTTCCCCGAATTGCGTCCGTCGGCTGAACTCGGCGGCAAAATGGTTTCGTTTACAATGACTATGTGTATCGAAATGGTCATGATGGCAATGGCGGGCGTGATGATTATCGCTTGCTCCGTGAAAGTTTCGTCGATTATCGAACAGTCGGTTTTCCGCAACGGCTTGATGGGTGTTTACTGCATTTTCGGCTTGACGTGGGCGGGCGACACTTTGACGCGCAACAATTTGGAATTCATCAAATCTGGCGCGGCGGACATGATTGCCGCTTATCCGTGGATTTTCGCGATAATTTTGTTCCTGCTCAGCGCGGTTATTTTGAGCCAAGCGGGAACAATCGGCGCACTTGCTCCGCTGGGAATTACGCTGGGAATTACTCCGCCGGCAATGGTTGGTATGTTCCCCGCAGTCAACGGTTATTTCCTCGTCCCGATTTACGCGACGATTTTGGCGGGTATCGCATTTGACCGCACGGGCACGACGCGTATCGGCAAATTCGTTTTCAATCACAGTTTCCAAATCCCGGGCTTGATTACGTGTATCGTCAGCGTCGCGGTCGGCATGGCTTTGGCGAATATCGTTATGTGAGCGAACATGAAACCGAACATAAAAATTTTGGCAACGGGCGGCACAATCGCGGGACGTGCTAAAATTTCGACGGCAACGACGGGTTACACGGCGGGCGCGATTGAAATTGACGAACTGTTGAACGCCGTACCCGAAATTTACGAAATTGCAAACGTCACGGGCGAACAAATTTGCTCAATCGACAGCAAAGACATGACCGACGAAATTTGGCTTAAACTTGCGACGCGAATCAACGAAATTTTTTCACGCGGCGACGTTGACGGAATTGTTGTCACGCACGGCACCGACACGCTCGAAGAAACGGCGTATTTTTTGAACTTGACCGTTCACGGCGACAAGCCCGTTGTTTTGACCGGTGCAATGCGTCCCGCAACTGCAATCAGTTCTGATGGCGCGATGAATTTGTTAAACGCCGTTCGTGTCGCCGCAAATAAAAATTCGGTCGGCAAAGGCGTTTTGGTTGCGCTCAATGACGAAATTAATTCCGCCCGCGAAGTTACCAAAACAAACACTTTGACGGTCAACACGTTCAAAAATTTTGAACTCGGCTTGCTCGGTTACGTCAACGCGGGCACGCCCGAATTTTACCGCACGTCGACGCGCAGACACACAAGCAATTCCGAATTCGACGTGACGGGCTTGAAAAAACTTCCGCTCGTGAAAATTATTTACGGGCACGCGGGCGACGACGAAATTTTTGTTGACGCGGCGATTAATGCAAATGTCGACGGAATAATTTACGCGGGCACCGGCAACGGCTCAATTCACGTGAACGCCGAAAAAGCTTTGGCACGCGCCACGGCAAAAAATATCGTCGTTGTGCGTTCGTCACGCGTCGGAAACGGCACGGTCATTCCCGCAGAAAAATCTTATGCCGAAAAAAATTTTTTGGACGGCGATAACCTGAGCCCGCAGAAGGCAAGAATTTTGTTACAACTTGCGCTGACGAAGACGAATAACCTTTCCGAAATCCGGCGCATGTTCAAGCAGTATTAACAACGGCAGTAAAAAAATTTTCAATAAATGAGGTGCTACATTATGCGTAAGGAACATGACTTTTTGGGCGAAATCGAAGTACCCGACGAGGCGTATTACGGCGTTCAAACAATGCGCGCAATCGAAAACTTCACAATCACCGGTCGCCGACTCGACGAAGATTTTATTAAATCTCTCGCCAAAGTCAAAAAAGCTGCGGCACAGGCGAACATGGAAACAGGTCGTCTCGATCGCAAAATCGGCAACGCGCTTGTTCAGGCGGCGGAAGAAATTATCGACGGGCAGTTTATCGAACAGTTCCCCGTTGACCCGATTCAAGGCGGCGCGGGCACGTCGATTAACATGAACATGAATGAAGTTTTGTGCAACCGTGCGCTCGAAATTATCGGTGAGCAAAAAGGACGCTACGACATCATTTCGCCGAACAATCACGCGAACATGGCGCAATCGACCAACGACAGCTTGCCGACCGCGATTAAAGTTTGCTTGACGTACAAAAGCCACAACGTCACCAACGCGCTCGATTACCTTGCACGCGCTCTCGAACAGAAAGCCGAAGAGTACAAAGACATTTTGAAAATGGGACGTACTCACTTGCAGGACGCTGTTCCGATTACGCTCGGTCAGGAAATGGGCTCGTATGCGTCGGCAATTCGTCGCAGTATCCGCCGCATTGAGTGGGCGATTGACAGCATTCGTCTGATTAACATGGGCGGCACGGCTGTCGGCACCGGCTTGAACGCTGAACCTGCGTATATCAAAATCGTTGCTCGGAAATTGCGCGAAATCACCGGTGAAAATTTTGAGACTTCAACGAACATTATCGACGCAACGAACAACACGGACGGTTTTGTCGACGTGTCCAGCGCGTTGAAAAATACGGCTCTCGTCCTTATCAAAATGGCGAACGACTTCCGTCTTATGGCGTCGGGTCCCCGTTGCGGTTTGAACGAACTGTTTTTGCCGAAACGTCAACCCGGCTCGTCGATTATGCCCGGCAAAGTCAATCCCGTTATCGCCGAAGTCATGGATCAGGCGTGCTATCAGGTTATAGGCAACGATTTGGCGGTCACTTTCGGCGTCGAAAACGGTCAGTTTGAATTGAACGTCATGGAACCGATTATGGCGTACAATCTCTGTTCGTCGATGAATTATTTGGCGAACGCGTCGCGCACTTTCGTCGACAAACTTTTGACGGGCTTGGAACCGAACCGCGAACAATGTCAAAAATGGCTCGATAGTTCCGTCGGCGTCGTCACGGCTCTGTTGCCGCATCTCGGTTACGAACAATGCTCGATGCTTGCGAAGGAAGCTTACGCCACGCGTCGCCCGATTCGCGAAATCATTTTGGAAAAAGGCTTGCTCACCGAAGAACAGCTGAAAGTTTACATGTCGCCCGAAAAAATGACGCATCCCGGTATCACCAACTGAAGCAACGTGACGTTGCATCCAATTACGCGCCGCGACTGCTCGTAACTCAAACGTTGTAGCCGCGTATCAAATTTGGAATTTTTTCGGATGTGACAACGTGACGTTGCAATTTCGCTGACGTTGCATAAAAATTTCTGAACGCCAAAAGACCGCCTCCGAATTTTGGAAGCGGTCTTTTAGTTTGTTGCAATCGTCAATCAGGCGTTAAAAAAATTTCTGTCCGTCAAAATCTCAAAACACAGTTGAAAATTTTGCGCCAATTCGTCTTGCCACTGTTCGACAAATGCGGCGGGACAAACGATTAACACGCGTTGCAGCTGTCCGCGCAGAATCAATTATTTAATCATCAAGTCCGTCATGATTGTTTTGCCCGCGCCGTCATGATGTTTATTCCGGAAGTTCGGGCGATAACATTAAATTTTTTGGCACGCCGCGTTCGTCTTCGTAAGTGATATTTGCAAATTCGTCGCCGAAAATTCACCGCAACGAGTTTGAAATAAAAAAAATCGCCCGACATTAGCCGAGCGGTAAATTTTTTTATCGGGGAAATATTATCTGATTGAAACGTCGCCCGCGTAAACGGTTCGCAAACCATCGGGCGTTTCGACGACAAGTGCGCCGTCTTCGTTCAAGTCGACAGCCTTGCCCGTGAAGTCGTTGCCGTCGATAACCGAAATGACGCGAATATTTTTGTCAAGCGTGACATTGTACTTGCGCCAGAGTTTGAAAACTTCGCCGAAGCCGTTTGCGTTGACTTCGCGATAAAGTTTGTCGAGTTCTTCAAGCACGGCGCGGAAAATTTTTACACGGGAAATTTCTTCACCGTTCATTTCGGACAAACTTGCGGCAATGTCGCGAATTTCTTCGGGAAAATCTTCGCGGTTAATGTTTACGTTAATCCCGACGCCGACAACGATATAATAAATTTTTCCCATCTCGCCGGTCATTTCGGTCAGAATCCCGACAAGTTTTCGTCCGTCGAACAAAATATCATTCGGCCATTTGATTTCGGGCTTAAGATTGAAACGGGTCATTGCCTCGGCGACGGCGACGGCTGCCATCAGCGTGATTTTCGAGGCTTCCTTCGGCAAAAAATTCGGGCGCAGGATAACCGAAAACCAAATTCCTTTGCCGCGTGGCGAAAAATATTTTCTGTCAAGGCGACCTTTGCCGCCGGTTTGTTCTTCTGCAACGACAATCGTGCCGTCTTGTGCGCCGTGATATGCCAGAGCTTTGGCGACGCGGTTCGTCGAGTCAACCGACGGTTCGTAATGCATTTCGACGCCGATAATTTGCGTGTCGAGACCGATTTGAATTTCGCTGGGCAAAAGTAAATCGGGCGCGTCTTTGAGTTTGTAACCGCGACGTTCGCGACTTAAAATTTCGTAACCGTGCTCGCGAAGTTTTTGGATATGCTTCCAGACAGCGGTACGGGAAATTTTGAGTTCGCCGGCGATGCTTTCGCCCGAAATGAAATCATTGCCCGCACGTTTCAACATTTCAACAATCGTCTTTCGCATATTCAACACCTCGCATGAAATTTTAGCATAGATACATTAACATTTCAATTAGCCGCCGAAAAACCGATTAGCCGCGTTGAAATTTTTCGCCGTCAGAAAACCGATTCAATCGTCCCTATAACGTCACCGCGATGATTTTTCAGAACGGGCGGGAAAATTTTTTCAAGTTCGGCGGCTTCGTCTTTGGTGAGCAAGTCGAATTTTTTCAGCACGGCGATTGTCATTGGCGTAACAGCGGCGTAACTTCCGTCCTCAATTTTGAACGTGATACCAAGGTCGCCATCTTTGACCGCAAGACAATAAACCGCGTCCGCGCCGATTTTCGCAATAATTCTGCCGTTGGTGACTTGCGAAACAGCCAAATCGATTCGTCCCGTGCCGGAAAGAACTTGCGGATATTTGCTCATTGCGTCACGAATTTTCGTCGCGGCAAGTTCGTATTCGCCCCAATCGCCTTTCGTCGGCGTGGAAAGTCGAGCGTAGGCAAGCGACATGTTGTAAATCGGCAGGTAAAACACGGGCACGCCGCAACCGTCGATACCGATTTCGAGTTTGTCTTCGGGCATTTTCGACGCCATTGCCACATGACGGAAAATAATTTTCTGCGCTTCGTGTTCGGGTTGAGTGTAACCTTCGTAAGGAATTCCGAGCATCATTGCCAGCGCGATAATTTGCGAATGTTTTCCTGAGCAGGGATTGTGCACGGGCAAAACTTTTTCACCCGCCGCGATAATTTTTTTGAACGCCTTGCCGCTCATCGGACGCACGACGCCGCAGTCCAAAACAGATTCATCAAGACCGAGTTTCGACAAAATATTTCGGACAAGTGCCACGTGATTTTCTTCGCCGCTGTGACTGGACACCAAAAGCGCAAGTTCTTCGTCGGTTATCGAATATTTTTCGAGACCGCCGTTTTTGACGAACGGTAACGCTTGAAACGGTTTCGCCGCACTGCGCCAAAACATAGGTAAATTTGGATTTCCGACAGACGCAACGACTTCGCCCGCGCAGTTTACAACCGCAACGTCTCCGCGATGAATATTTTCGACGTGATTCGCTCGCGTGTAATGCAAAACAATTTCGCTCATGATTTATACCTCCATAAAAATTTATCTGCCAAAATAATCGTACCAACGCGTAACTATTGTTTCGCGGTTTAGCGCAACAGATTTTAAAATCCGCATCAAATCTTTTTGCGGAATGCGACTATTGTTGTGCGCCACGACGGGATTGCTTTCGGGTGGCAACCAAATTTTTGTCGCGTCGGCGGATTGCTTGCCTTTGGAAACGTGGACATGAATCGGTTCATTGTTTTCGTTCGACCGGAAAAAAATTTTGTAACCGTACAGATCAAACAGAAATTTTTGCGTCACGTTTTGGGGCGGCGACGAATTAAAATCGTCAAGCGGCTGCGGGGCACACCAATTGGATGCAACGTCACGTTGCCCGTCCTCGCGGGCAATCTCCCAAATGAGCGGACTGTTTTTCTCGACAAAACGACGCAACTTATATTCTTCGTCCTCGGTAAAGCCCATGCACTTTTTGCAGTAGCACACGGGCAAAACGTATTCGGCAATGTCGAAACCGTTTTCGTTCGGGCGTTCAAGGTGCACGGTGATACTTTCGCCTTGCCGCTCCGAAAAATGAATGTCCGTAAACGTGACGAAAATATTTTCGGGAACAAGCTTTAAATATTCGTGACGCAAAAATTTCAACTCCTTTGATTCGCGGCTATAACGTTTGATTTTTGATAACGTCGCGGCGCGAAAATTGTTTGGTTACTTTTTAAAAGTGACTCCTTGAAAGTGACTCCTTGCAAAAAATAAGACCGCGTTGCAAACTTCAACTGCGGTCACTTCCTCAAAAAATTTTTTCGTAAATCAAATGCCGTCTTTCACTTCGCCGACAACACCGCGAACAGCTTCGTAAAAATCCGAGCCGTTGTAGCCTTTAAGCCCGTAAAATTTCAGCTTGTACGCCAGAGCAAAAGCAATTTCGCCGACTTCAACGTAATGAGCACCTTCACCGTAGAAGGCATTCGGAAAAACGTAAGTCCATTCGCTATCAAAATCAATATTGTCGCGCTTGTACAGACTTTTGTTACGATTTCTCAAATTTCCGCCGCCATCAGGAGTGTAAAGGTACATCTTGCGTTTGGAATAGTCGTACCTAAAACGTTTGGTGTGACGCCACCTCATTTTCCAGTCACCGCTGGGATTGAAATAGTTGCTCACACTAACGACATCGGCAGAAATAATATAAATCGGCGGCTCATATTTCTCGACGTTCACCGTGTCTTTAATGACAAAATCGCCCATGCCCATACTTGCACCACAGAAAATGTAATTCTTATCGCCGTTGAAATACCAGCGGTCAACTTTTCTATCGCCGATAATTTTGTATCGACCTTCTGCTGAAACTGAAGACGAAATCATCAACGCGGCAAGAAACAAGCTTGCGACGACGAGCCGAAAAATTTTCATAAGCATCCCTCCAAAATCAAACGGGCGTCGGTGTCGTGTCGGGAACTTGCGGCCGGTCGGCGGGTTGCTCCACAACTTCCGGCTTGCTCAATTCAACTGCGACGGGCGGCGGACTCGGCGGATCTTTCGTAAACGGATTTTCGAGCGTCGGCGGTTCAACTCCGAAAACAATATCCTTGAGTTCCTGCGCGGACAAAGTTTCCTTGTCAAGCAGAGCCGCTGCGATTGCGTCGAGTTTGTCGCGGTTGTCCGTCAAAATTTGTCGGCAAGCTTCGTAAGCCTCTTCCATGTAACGATGAACTTCCTTGTCGATTTCGCCCGCAACTTCTTCGGAATAATTTTTCTGCTGTTGCCCGAAATAAAATTGTTGCGCGGGGTCGCCGCCGTAAGCAACGGGACCGAGAGTTTTGCTCATGCCGTACTGCATAATCATTGCGCGAACGATTTTACTTGCCTGCTGAATGTCCTGAGATGCGCCCGTCGAAATTTCGTCAAGCACAATTTCTTCGGCAACACGTCCGCCCATCGAAACTTTCAAGCGGTCAAGCAATTCGGAACGAGTGGCGTAACTTCTGTCTTCTTTCGGCAACATCAACGTGTAACCGCCCGCCCGTCCGCGTGGAATAATCGTAACTTTGTGAACGGGGTCTGCGTGCTTCAACATCATGCCGACAAGCGCGTGCCCGCCTTCGTGATAGGCAGTCAACTTTTTTTCGTCGTCGCTCATGACTTTGGATTTTCGTTCGGGACCCGCCATGACGCGTTCGATTGACTCTTCAAGCTCCGTCATATTGATTTCGTGTTTGTTTCGACGCGCCGCAAGCAATGCCGCTTCGTTGACGAGGTTCGCCAAATCCGCGCCCGTGAAACCGGGTGTCCGTCGCGCCAAAACGTCAAGGTCGGCATCTTTTGCTATCGGCTTGCCTTTCGTGTGCACGCGCAAAATCGCAATGCGTCCCGTCACGTCCGGTTTATCGACGACGATTTGTCTGTCAAAGCGACCGGGGCGAAGTAAAGCCTGGTCTAAAATGTCGGGTCTGTTCGTCGCGGCAATGATGATTATGCCTTCGTTCGGCGCGAAACCGTCCATTTCGACAAGCAACTGATTCAAAGTCTGTTCACGTTCGTCGTGCCCGCCGCCGAGGTTTGCTCCACGTTGACGACCGACCGCGTCAATTTCGTCGATAAAAATTATGCACGGGGAATTTTTCTTCGCCTGCGCGAACAAGTCACGAACACGCGACGCGCCGACACCGACGAACATTTCAACGAAATCCGAACCGCTTATCGAAAAGAACGCAACGCCCGCTTCACCCGCGACGGCTTTTGCAAGCAAAGTTTTACCGGTACCGGGAGGTCCGAAAAGTAAAACGCCTTTGGGAATTCTCGCGCCCAAGTCGTTGAACTTTTTCGGGTGCTTGAGGAATTCGACGACCTCTTGAAGTTCTTCTTTGGCTTCGTCCGCGCCCGCCACGTCGTTGAACGTAATTTTGACTTTGTCGCCGCCCATGAGTTTTGCACGACTTTTGCCGAACGACATGACTTTGGAGCCGCCGCCCTGCGTCTGCATGATGATGAAGTACCACGCGCCGACCAAAAGAATTATCGGCAACAAAGACGACAGGAGCGTCATCCACCACGGCGGGTCTTTGGGATTCTGCGCAATTATTTCCACGCCTTTGGCTTCGAGTTTTCCGACAAGTGTTTCGTCGCCAATCGGCTCGTCGGGTGCTGTCGTCGTGAACTCGCCGCCGTCTTTTTTCGTAGCTTGAATCGTGTTTCTGACCAAGGTAACTTTCGTGACTTCGCCCTTGTCGACCAGCTGAAGGAACTGCGAATAACTTGTTTCTTCGACCGGTTCGGGCTTGACGGAAAAGTAATCGTAGGCAGTTATCGCGATAAAAATCACCAGCAAATAAAACCCGACGTTGCGCAAAAAACTGTTCAATCAAAACGCTCCTTTGTCTCGAAAATTTTCACGCCGGAAATTATTTTCCTCCGTAAACGCTGCGTTTCAAAATGCCCAGATACGGCAGGTTGCGATAATGCTGCGCGAAGTCCAATCCGTAGCCGACAATAAACTCGTCGGGAATTTCAAAACCGCAGTAATCGATTTTCACGTCGACTTTGCGGCGCGAAGGCTTGTTCAAAAGCGTGCAGATTTTGACGCTTGACGCCTTTTTGTCGAGGAAATAATCGACCAAAAAATTCATCGTCGTGCCGGAATCAACAATGTCTTCGACAAGCAAAATGTCGCGACCTTTCGGATCGTTGTCGAGATTTTTGAGGATGTTGACCTTGCCGGAAGTGTGCGAATTCGCGTCGTAGCTTGAAGCGATAAGAAAATCGAATTGCACGGGAATCGTCAAGCGACGCACAACGTCCGTGTAAAACATGACTGCGCCGTTGAGGATGCCGACAGTCAAAAGCGGTTTGGCAATGTCCTTGTAATCTTCGCTGATTTGCGCGCTGATCTCCTTGGTGCGGGCGGCAATTTCCTCCTCGGTGTACAGCACGCGTTCGATGTAATCTTCTTTGCTTTTCATGGCAATCAGCCCTTTCCGTAAAAATTTTTTGATATGCTGAGTTTTCCGCGTCGCAAATCTGCGCGGAGATTTTTCGGCAACTCGACGCCCGACAAACCGTTAAGCAAAACTTTTCGGACGCCTTCAATGTGCGTGAATCCGAAATCTTTCGTGGTGCCCGTGACAAGCGCGAAAAATTTTTTTATGACGGCGCGTTGAATTGCGGGGTGAAGTTTTAAAAATTCCGGTCGAACGATTGAATTGTCGCGAACGACGACGGGGAAAATTTTTTCGGCTTGTTCGTCGATAAAATCAGTCTCGGTTGCCGAAACTTCAGCGAATCGGCAAAGCGTTTCGACAAGCGCGGGATTAAATTTTTCAAGCGTCGGAATCAATTCCAGTCGAATTTTATTGCGCGTTGCGTCAGGTTCAAAATTCGTCGCGTCAATTCGCGGTGACAAATTTTTTTCGCGGCAGAAATTTTCCAGCTCGGCTTTTCGGAATTTGAGCAACGGGCGAATAATCAATCCGTATTCGGTTGACGTTCGCGAATCCATTGCCGAAAGTCCCGCCGAAGTTGCCCCGCGCAAGAATCGCATTAAAATCGTTTCCGCTTGGTCGTCCGCGTGATGTGCGGTTGCAATCGCGTCGCAATTCAATCGTTGACGAACGTCGCTTAAAAATTCGTAGCGCAGAATTCGTGCCGCCGTTTCGATTGAAATTTTTTGTTGAGCCGCAAAAGTTTTCACGTCACCTGAACCGCCGACAAAATTTATTCCGCGTGACTCGGCAAAAGTTTTCACGAAAGCCGCATCGTCGATTGAAGATTGTCCGCGCAAGCCGTGTTCAAAATGCGCGATTGAAATTTCCAATCCGAAACGTTGTCGCGAATTTATCATCAGCTCGGCAAGTGCAAGGGAATCCGCGCCGCCCGAAACCGCGATTAAAATGTTGCTCACGCCGTGAAAAATTTTTGTCGTGGCGCAAATATCAATGAACCGTTTCAGCAAAAAAATTCCTAATTCCTCATTCCTAATTGCAGTTAAAAATCACCCCATGCCGAATTGCAAGGGGCAGTTCAGTCCGACCGTCTCGAACCGCGACCGCCGCGCTTGGAGTCGGTCTTGCGTTTCAAATCCGTCAATCTTTCGTCGCTGTCTTTGAGGAATTTGGACAGCTTATCTTCAAACGAAGCCGACAGCTGCCTTTGGGGTTTGCGAAAATCGCCGCGTCGGTTTTGCCTTAAAGGCGGGGCGTCCTCTTGAGCCGGCTTGGGTTTTGCTTGTTTGAGCGACAATGCGATTTTGCCGGTACCTTCGACGCTGACGACTTTAACTTGAACTTTGTCGCCCTCGCTCAAATAATCGTGCACGTCGTTGACATAAACGTCGGCGACCTCCGAAATGTGAATCAACCCGACTTTTCCGTCTTCAAGTTCGACGAAAGCTCCGAAACCGGTAATGCGTGTAACTTTGCCTTCGACGATGCTGCCTGCTTCCGTTGCCAAAATCTTGTCCTCCCGAAAAAAATTTTTTAAAACTTATCGCGCCGCCTGATAGGGAAGTTCGCCTTCCTTGGCAAGTCCCAAATCTTCACGCGCAAGTTTTTCGATGTTGTCGAGGTTCTGCAGTTCCGCCAATTCTTTTTGCAAGCGCATGTTGGTTGCTTTGGCGGATTCAAGTCTTTTGTCGGCGATGCGTTGACTTTCGTTCACGTGCGACAGGTGAACTTGTTGAGAGATGAGCACCGTGGAGAAATACGCAATCATCACGAACATAAACAGCGCGAACCAGTTAAAGCCGCTTTTTCCTTTGCTCATGGAGCAACCTCCTCAACTTTGCATATAATACCAGTTAGTTTTCTCGTTCGCAAGTTTCAATAATTTTCGGCGTAAACAATGCCCTTGCGAAAATCCGCCGTGTCAAAAATTTTCGGATCGTAAGCGAAAACCATCCAACCGTTGCTTGTCGAAACTTCGTAGCCGTATTTGCGGAAAATGCCTTTTATGCGAATGCAATCGTCGGCATTGTGATAAGCGCACACGGAAGCTTTGACGCGGTTGTTTGTCAAAATTCTTTTCGCGCCGCGCAGAGCTTTGGGCTCGGCACCTTCGATGTCCATTTTAATGAAAATGTTTTGTCCGCGAAAATCGGGAAGTGCGTCGTCAAGCGTGATATTTTTGTCGTCGGTCACGTCCGAAAGAAATTTCGGGATGATTGTAACTTTGTCACGGTAATCGCGAAAAGTTTGCTCAAGAACTTCGACCCATCTGGGCTCGCATTCAAACAGATACATTTTGGAACAAATGTCGACGTATTTGAGCGCGAAATTTCCTTCGCAGACTCCCGCGTCAATTATAATGTCGCCCGGATTAATTTTGTGTTCGCCTTTAATGTAAAGATGCGGGGAAGTCGGCTCCTGTTCGCGTGTAAGATTTATGACAAATTTCTCACCGTTTATCTCGGTGAATTCAAAATCTCGCGGGAAAAACATTTTGCGTAAGGTTCCGTCGAAGGTTTCAAAATAAACGTTCGGCAAACCGCACGGATCGTCAAAGAAAACGCTATGTCCTATTCCGCCATCTGTGTCAATGTGCTGATTAAAAACGCTGAGTTTATTCGTCTTCCAATATTCCAGCGTCGCTTGAATGTCGGGGTCTTGAACTTCCGCGTATTTTTGAATCATGAATTGTTTAAGGAGCCAGAAAATATTTTTGAATTGTTCTTCACGCCCGATTTGTAACTCGACCATTTTCGGAATAATATCATCGGAAATCTCTTCGTCGCAGACAAGAATCATAATATCCCATTGAAAATCGTTCAGTTCTTCGAGCGAAATGACGGGGTAACCGCAAATTTCTTTGGAAGTTTCCTGCAGGTCAAACGAAAGAATCGCCGCAATGTCGTACTCGAAACGTTTGGTCATCTCGCAAATTTTTTCAACGGAAACCAAAGTTTCCAAGTAAGGAAACTTCACGATTAAAACTCGCATAAAAAATCACCTTTCCGACCACTGGAAATAATCCGTGCCGACGATTTTGCGGAAAACCGAATTGCAACCCGCGCAGACGAAATGATCCATCGTGTTGCTGAAATCCGGCTTGCCGTTGACAATTTGCACGGCACCGCCTTCGACAAAATCCATGCGTTCGCCGCAACGCGGACAAGGACATTTTCCGTCGGCTTCGCGCTTCAAAATTGTCGGCGGAATATCGCCCGTGGCAATGACTTTGTGAGCTTTTTTTTGTTGACGTTCGTTTTCGGGCAAATCGTAAACGTGATAATAACCCGAATGCAAAAGTTCGCGATAAAAGACACCGCACTCGTCGCAAATTTGGCGCGGCAAAGTTGCATCCAAATCCACGCGTCCGTTTTTGATTGAAATGGAATTGCCGGCAACGGTTCGCAACGGTTGACCGCATTTCGGGCAAAGGAACTTTTTATTTGCACCCGTTTGAAGTTTTATGACTGACATTTTCATCACCAATAAATTTATTTGGTTTCGACAAGTCGACGCTCGCGCCGAAAAAAATTTTGTGTTTGATTCAACAAAGCGCGCTACATTTCCTGCCGCATTTAAAACTTTTTAGCTTTGGCATTTCTTGACAATCAAAAACGGTAAAGTTATCATTGACGCGACGTTGAGTCTGAAAAACTCTACACGATAAAAGTTTTTGGAGGGCAATGCAATGAAATTTTTCGACAAGTTAAATCTTCGTCGTTTCGCCAAAGTCGCGACTGTTGCGGCGGTGAGCGGCTCAATCTTTTTCGGCGGCACGGATGTCGTCAGCGCGGATTCGGCGGGTATGAATGCGTTCCGCGAAGCTTATTTGGGACAGCGTGCCGACGTGCGTATTGTCGACCAAGATCTTTCGCTCATTTCCCCGAATTTCCATCTGGACATTGATTCAAAAGCACAAGTCAACGCAAACGGCGTTTTGTTGATGAGCGGCGAATTGGCGTGGACATATACAAATCTCAAAAGAAATTATTCGACGAACAACCAAATACCGTTCTTTATTCAGCAGGACGGCAACAACGAAATGAAACTTTACGTCCGGCGTCTCGGTCGTTGGAGCTACATGCAACTGCCCGGCTTGCCCGCAGGTATCGCCGCGCTTTGGAAATCAACCGATAACTCAATGCTCAGAAACAATCTCGACGCCGTCAAAGACGTTGAACTCCTTAAAGACACAGCCGACATGCGCGTTATGAAAGTTACGCTTGACGGTAAAAAAATTGCCGCCGTGCTTGAGAAAAACGCCGAAGGTTCATTCGCGAACATTTCCGACGAAAAATTCCGCGATCAACAACGCGAAGTTTTCACTCGTTGGATGACGGCAATTCGCGACAACGACATTACTTTTTCGTGGACAGTCAACAAACCCGATTGGGAAACCGTCACGGCGGCTTTTGACTTAACCGACATCATGCGTGCCTATTCGCGTTACGTCCTCGACCAAGCGGCGGCGGGTGAAATCACGCTCACCGACGAAGAACGCGACCTGCTTGACGCAATGGGCTACTATGCCGAATTGAAATCGTACACCACGTACATTTCCCCGAAAAAAGAAGTTTACGTTCAAGTGCCGAGCGATTTGGTCGGCGCACCCGAAAACGACAATTCGCTTGACGACATTTTTTACGAAATGACCACCGTCGTTCAAAGATAATTTACGAAAAATTTTTCACTCGAATAAACGCACGTTCGCCGTCGCCGGATGACGAACGCAAGGCATTTACACACGAACTGCAGGCAAGGGCTGAGAGCCTCGGAAAGTTCGTCGGTAAGTGCCGATTTTTTTTGGAGGAACATGCAATGATTTTTCTGCCGATATTCGTAGCCGTCGCCGCAAATGTTTTTTATCACGTCGCAAGCAAGTCGATTCCCGCCGAACAAAATGCGTTCATGGGTTTGGCAGTCAATTACGCCACCGCACTTGTCGCAACCGTGATTTTATTTTTGGTTACGCCGCACGAAAAAATTTTAATCGAAGCGTCGAAAACAAATTGGGCGTGCTTTTTGATGGGATTGTCGATAACGGGCGTGGAAGCGGCTTTCGTGATGATTTACCGTGCGGGCGGCGAACTTTCAACGGCGTCATTAATCGTGAACATTTTAATCGCGTTGGCAATGCTTGCCGTCGGCGGAATTTTTTGGCACGAAGAAATTACCGCACAAAAAATTTTCGGCGCGACGTTATGTCTTGTCGGAGTTTTTGTCCTGTCGACGAAATAATTTTGCGAACAATCTGCGCGTGAAGTATACAATATATTTCGGCTAAGCTCCTATACAAAAATGTTATGTCGTGATAAAATTCGCCGCGTACCAAAAAAGCAGGAGGTTTATCACATGTCCGATATGAAAAGCTACGTCGAAAGCATCCTTGAACTCGTCAAACAACGCGATCCCGACCAAATCGAATTTCAAAACACGGTCAAAGAAGTGCTCACGACGATTGTGCCCGTCTTGGAAAAATATCCTCAATATAGAGATCAAAAACTCCTTGAGCGCATTGTCGAGCCGGAGCGCGTGATTATTTTCCGCGTGCCGTGGCAGGACGACAACAACGTCACGCACATCAATCGCGGCTATCGCGTGCAAATGAATTCGGCAATCGGTCCGTACAAAGGCGGCTTGCGTTTCCACCCCAGCGTTAATTTGAGCATTTTGAAATTCCTTGCGTTTGAGCAGGTCTTCAAAAATTCGTTGACGGGACTTCCCATCGGCGGCGGCAAAGGCGGCTCCGACTTCGACCCGAAAGGCAAGAGCGACAACGAAGTCATGAAATTCTGCCAGTCGTTTATGACGGAACTTTATCGCCATATCGGTCCGCACGTCGACGTTCCCGCAGGCGACATCGGTGTCGGCGGACGCGAAATCGGCTATCTTTTCGGACAGTATAAACGGATTCGCGACGCTTACGATTCGGCGGTTTTGACGGGCAAAGGTTTGACTTACGGCGGTTCACTTACGCGCACGGAAGCAACCGGTTACGGCTTGTTGTATTTCGTCAAAAATCTGCTTGACGACAAAGGCATCAACCTTGACGGCAAAAAAGTTGTCGTCAGCGGCAGCGGCAACGTTGCAATTTACGCGATAGAAAAAGCTCAGGAACTCGGCGCGACCGTCGTCACCTGTTCGGATTCGGACGGTTACATTTACGACCCGCACGGAATCGATTTGAAAGCAGTCAAACTTATCAAAGAAGTCAAACGCGGACGCATTGCCGAATACGCGGCGAATCATCCCAGTGCTGAATATCACGAAGGTTGCCACGGCGTCTGGAACGTCAAATGCGATATTGCCTTGCCGTGCGCCACGCAATCCGAAATTGATCTTGACGCGGCGAAAGCTCTGGTTGCCAATGGTTGCCAAGTTGTCGGTGAAGGTGCGAACATGCCGTCGACGCTTGAGGCTATTGCATACTTCCAAGAAAACAAAATTTTGTTCTGCCCCGCAAAAGCAGCCAACGCGGGCGGTGTCGCAGTCAGCGCATTGGAAATGAGCCAAAACTCCGAACGTCTCAGCTGGACATTTGAAGAAGTCGACGAACGTTTGAAAGGCATTATGGCGAACATTTACAAGAACGCCAAAGCCAACGCAGTCGAATTCGGCGACCCCGATAATCTGGTTATGGGCGCGAACATTGCCGGCTTCAAAAAAGTTGCCGAAGCAATGACCGCTCAAGGTCTCGTGTAAAAATTTTCTCACGCCAAAAAAAATACCGCTCGGAAAAATTTCGGGCGGTTTTTTGATTAGTAATCGGCAAACTTGAGGCCGTCACGGATGACGACCTCGCCCGCGTATTTCGCGTGATGCGAAATTTGCGGGCACGACTACCCACGGATTATCGCAACGTTTTTACAACGAACGAGCAGCCGCCCGCCGCGCAGGTGGCGAAGGCGAACTGGTGAGCGTTCGCGTTTTCTTTGCTACTTTCTTTTGGGCAAGCAAAAGAAAGTAGATTCTAAAAACTCAATTCAACGAACGCGCCAATCGAAGCAATAACGCTTGATTATTTACCAACAACTCCTAACTGCTTTTATTGCGGCGGATTTAATTGTCGAACGTCTCCGCTGTCCAAAGTCAAAACTTCTAAATCAAAACTTTGATTCAAGCCACGATTGTTTATTCGTGACAGCAAAAGTTTTTGAGCGTTGTCGTCGGCACGCAACAGCAACCCTTCTTGAACGGCTTGGCGTCCGTGTTTGGCAACGTCGGCGGCTACCCACGCGTTTTGCTCTTCGATTTTGATATTCGACGCCAAAATTCCCGCGTCTTGCAAATGAATATTGAACGAATTCACGTCGGCATATATATCCAAAATTTTGCTCGACGGAAGAATGACTTTGACTTTATTGCCAAACGTGCCGTCACGCAAAACTTGTACTCCGCTCAAGTCGAAGCCGCAAACAATCGTTCCCGAATAATCCATCAAAAATTTTCGCGAAGTGCCGGGCATGTGAACGTTCAGGAACGGAATTTTTTTGTCAACGTCAACCGAGACAGTCGATTTAAAATTTTCTCTGACCAACGCAAGTTCGTACACGTCTTGAACTTCTTCGTAAATGATGCTCTGCAGTTGCTCGAACGTCATTTGTTCTTCTTTGATTTTGCGGTGTTTCATGAAGAAAAAAATTGCCGCGCAAGTCAGCACAATGACGACAAGCAAACTTGCAAGTGTTGAGCCGAAATTTGACGACTGCGGGACGACAACTACCGTGTGTTCGGGCGTCATTTCTTTTTGTCGCCGTCAAGCAATTTGTAGCCGAGTTTGCCCAGCTGATAAATCGTCAAGCCGCCGACTACCCACGGAACAGCCGACGCCGCAACTGCTCCCAAACCAACGGTTGCCGCCGCACGTGTGGCAACTGCCGTAGCCGCTTGTTTTGCCGCGTATGCTTTTGCACCTGCCGCCGCCACGCCGACAGTTGCTATTGCGCCTTCGGTAGTGGTAACCGCCGCGCCTATTGCTGCCAATCCTTCGCCTATCGCTGCCAATACCGGTACCATAAAAATCAGCCTCCTATTCGGTGACAACCTTGTTAAGATTTTTGTAAGCGTCAATGAAATTTTTCAACGCCGCGCCCATCTGCGCAACTTTGTCGTCGGAAATGTTGAAACGCTCTTTTGTCAACTCGACGAGAATTTTTTCCACGTCGGGATAAGATTCGTCAATCAAAGCGATTGCGTACAGTTCAAAGAAAATTTTTTGCTTGTCGACTGCCGTGCATTCGTCGAAGGTTGCCAATTCCGTCGCGAAGTCAACCGCGTGAACTTTCGACATATCAATCGACGGGTCAACTTCGACGCTGTAGCCCGCAAAAATTTGTTGTTCGCGTTCGTCAAGTCTGCCGTCCGCATAAACCATCGTGTAAGCCAGATTTAAAAATTTTTCCTGTAAATCTTTGCTGAAACCTGCGATAAACATTTGCAAAACCTCCAACGAAATTTTAGACGAAAAAATTTTATGCGGGTGTCCCAACAGAACACTCACGGAAAAAATTTACGCCGTTGAAAAATTTAACTGCTCAAAAATTTTCGGGCGGTTTTGATTTTATATACGAAACGTGTTATGATTCGTAAATCTTTTCGGAAAGGAGGTGGCAACATGGATTTCACGACAGTCACGACAAACCTTGAAAAACGCGGCTACGGCGTTAAAAGTTTCGACACGGCGGAAGCGGCGGCGGATTATCTCGACGGGCAGATTGTCGACAAAACCGTCGGATTCGGCGGCTCCGTCACGCTTGAACGCATGGGGCTTTTTGACCGGCTTGCTCTGCGCAATGAAGTTTTTTATCACAACCGTTTACCCGGCGGCGTAACTCCCAACGAAATTCGCAAGGAAGCCGCTACCGCAGAAATTTATCTGTCGAGTGTGAACGCGCTGGCGGAAACCGGCGAAATCGTCAACATTGACGGCGTCGGCAATCGTGTCGCGTCAATTTCGTTCGGGCACGAAAAAGTTTATCTCGTCGTCGGCGAAAACAAAATCACACCCGATTTTGATACGGCACTTTGGCGGGCACGAAACATAGCCGCGCCGAAAAATGCTCAACGTCTGAAGGCGAAAACTCCCTGCGCGGTGAAAGGCGACAAATGTTACGAATGCGAAAGTCCCGGCAGACTTTGCCGCGCCGTGTCGATTTTGTGGGCACCGCCGTTGAAAAGTGACTTTGAAGTTGTTTTGATTCATGAAGAGCTTGGATTTTGAATTGATGATGCGACGGCTCGGAAAAATTTTCGACACGTCGCCGAACCTTGACAAAATTTTGATTCGCGAGGAGTGAATTTGATTGTCGACAAAAAAATTATCGCCGCTCAGATGAGTGGCGATTTTTTTTGCGTGTTGCCGGTGTTATCAGCTTTAAATTATTTTCTACTCATTAGACTATGCGAAGTCAATTTCGTTACGCGTACAGGGAAATTTTTTTGATAAATCAGCATTAAATGACGCGCTTGCCGCAAAAAATTTACCGAAAATCTTTTCGTGAAATGTCACTTCGCAGGTAACCAATCGCTCGAAATTTTTCTGTATAATACAGGCATAAAAGTTATTCGGGCGTTTTTTTTGATGGGAGGTCACAACATGAAAAAATTTTCACGGTGGCGGCGTCAGTCAATCACGGCGTCCCGAATTGTCGAGAAGCTTTTTGTGTCTGAAAATTTTGCTTTAGGAATTGACACAAAAAACAACAATTATAATGATACCAAACATAAAAGTTTTTTCTGCGGAGGTGATGTCAAAGGAAAAAATTCGAGGCGTTTGACGCTTCGGAGGTCTCAAGAAATTTTTCGTCGCGTTGAAAGGAGGTGACATCATGAAAAAATTTTTTGCAGTGGCGGCGTTGATTCTCGGTATCGTCGTCAGTCAATTCGTCGCGGTTCCACGGGCAGAAGCCGTTCCGGATGGCTACTACGGAGTTTATTATCATCGTTGTGCCTACCACCAAGGAGAAACAATAATAAGAATCGAAAGCTTGAATACTGGAGAGACAATCGGATGGTGTGACATTAACGGCAACCGCTGTGAAAGCGCGGAGTATTACAGCTCGCAAGGACATCTTTTCTACGTTTATCATTTTGAACGGTATCAAGTTGAAAACGGTCAATGGTTCAAAAGGTAAATTTCTTGCGACACGGTCGATTTGTCGCGTTGAAAGGCGGTGATAAATTGCTGAAATTTTCTTTGTCGCGTTGAAAGGAGGTGACATCATGAAAAAATTTTTCGCAGTGGCGGCGTTGATTCTCGGCGTCGTCGTCGGTCAAATCGTCGTCCCGTCGCAGGCAGAAGCATACGACCCGTATGAAAACGACGCGAATTTTGCTTATGTATATTCGGGACACGGCGGAACTATGTATCTGGATTTAAATTCGGTCAACGTTCAGGCATACGACCCGCCGCATTATCAAATCGCGGGCACGTTCGTTTTCCAACCGGCTACGAGCAATAATGCATCGACCAACGAGTCCTACGTTGAAATGCGATTTAACTACAGCACGAAGGAACATTTCGAGCGTAGCAACGGCGGACAATGGCAGTCAAAGGACGTAAGGGGCGATTCAGCTATTTCGTCACGCAACAGAGCAATGGCAAATGCTTTGTTTAGAGCCGCTTACAGGATGAATTTTTACAATTGAATTTGTCAACGGCAATGAAAAAGTCCTCTCACGGATTTTCTATCCGTTGGCGAGTGCCGATTTTTTTGCGTCAACGTTTCTTCAGTGATTGAAAGGTTGTGATGCGTATGAAAAAATTTTTTGCAGTGACGGCGTTGATTCTCGGCGTCGTCGTCAGTCAAATCGTCGTCCCGTCGCAGGCTTCAGCGCAGAGAGTTTACGTCGGAATGAATGACTACGGCGATAAGAGAGTTTATATTCTGACTGAGACAATTCGCGATATAACTTTCAAAGGCTACAGCGGCTTTTCAGTGAAGATAGCATTCGACGATAATGAACCGACCAGATCCCCTTGGTATTTCATTCGCAAAGACGGCGTGTGGTGCCAACTGATGGGGCTTAGCGAGGGTAACTATCCTACACCGATTGAGGGTACCAGCGTGATGAAAATCGTGGAGACCGCCAATCGGTACAGATAATTTTCTTTGTCGCGTTGAAAGGAGGTGACATCATGAAAAAATTTTTCGCAATGGTGGCGTTGATTCTCGGCGTCATCGTAAATTGATTCGTCGACGTTGAAAGGAGGTGACATCATGTCAATAGCGATTAAGGGCTGTCAAATTACGAGAGACAAGGACGCGAGCGGTCACGGCACGATTCACTACAAGAAAATTTGTTCGGCTTGCGGATACGTGCTGCCGGGGGAAGGACAGCATTCCGGTCCACTGAGCCGCGGTAACACTTTCAGAACGTTTTTCAAATGCCCGAAATGCGGCAACAAGCAGGACATCGAAATTCTTGGCGAATGATTGAAATTCCGCACGAAAAAGGCACCCGTCACGGACAAAGCGTCCGATTGGCGAGTGCCGATTTTTTTGTCATTTACTCTTCGGCGCGTCGAGTATGTCAATCACGTCGTCGATAAATTTTCGTGCGGCCGATTCGGATATGACGGCGCGTTTTTCGTTCGCGGAAATTTCTTCGCGCAAACTTTTCAACTGCGGGTCAAGCTTACCGGCTTTAAGCGATTCGATTGCGATTCTGTCGGCTTTGAGCGTCAACAAAAGCTGTTCGAGTTGCGGTTGGCATTCGTCCAAAAATTTTTGCGGCAGTCGATTCAACAGAATTTTCGCGGCGCGTTCCGATTCGTCAATTTTTCGTTCGAGCGCGGTGAAGTCTGCGGAATTTTTTTTGCGCATGTCGTTAATCACCAGATAAGCCGCCGTTGCAAATTCGGGCGCGTCGGGCGAACCGACTTTAGCCCAAGAATTTTCCATGTGGCGGGAATGTTCGGCGAAAATTTTCATCTGCGGCGCAAGGTTTCCGAATTGTTCAGTCAAAACTTTATCCCAAGCTGATTCGGCGTCGTAAATGGCGGGATTGTTCGCGTAAATCGCGCCCGTCGCCAAAGAAATTTTCGACAGCTGAACTTGCTCCATCGGGTTGAAAAAAATTGCCGTCATCTTCGCGGACGGAAGATTTTCAATCGCGCCCAAAGCCAGCTTGACGTTGCGGTTGCCGTCGGGCGTCAGCGGATAATCGTTGACGGGATAATTCCACCACACGCCGAGTTCGCGCCCGAAAATTTTATTCGCTTCGGCAAGTTCGTCGTCGGTTATTCCGTCGCAAACAACGCCGCGTCCCGTGTACAGCACGACAATTTTCGCGTCGAGATTTTCGGCAAGGTCGCGAGTGTACGGCTTGACTTTGTCGCCGTTGACCATGTCGTCGAAATAATATTCGGTCGGCACCATAATCAGCGGGGCAACATCTTTGTAACGTTCGCGCAGATTTTTTTGCACGCGGTTAAGAAATTGCGCCTGAAGTTTGCCGTTTTCGTGATGCCTGCCGTTTTCGTCTTTAAGGTCATCAAAAAAAATTGCGAAGTCCCGCACGCCGATTTTGTACATTGCGTCGAGTTTTCTAATCAGCAATTTGAAATCTTCGTCGCCTTTTTTGCCGCTGTAATTTAAATCAAGACCGGGGCTGACGGCGAAGATAAATCGAACGTTATTTTGTTTCGCAACGTTAACAAGTTTCTGCAATTCGTCGAGCTTGTCGGCGGGATACGGTTTACGCCATTTATCGCGGTGATACGGATCGTCTTTCGGCGCGTAAATGTACGAATTCAAATTGTTTTGTCGGCAAAAGTCGATTATGTCTGCACGGTCATTGAAAGTCCATGGCGTGCCGTAAAAACCTTCGACGACGCCGCGCAACGGAACGGGTGCCGCTTGAACCGAGCCGCCAAAAAAAATTGTCGCCAACGTCAACAAAACAATCCGTCGAAAAATTTTCATCGCTGTTGCTCCTGATATTGACGGAAATTTTTCAAGACGCAAATCGGGCGTTTCTGTGACGCGTTGCCGAACGGGTTATCAATCAGCAAATCCGAGGCAAGTTGCGCGTTCATGCCGGGCGTCGCCGCCACAATCCGCGAACGTTTCAAGTCGTTTACGTCGGCAATCATCGCGCCGAAACAATTCAGTCGTTCTTTCAAGCCCGCGACAACTCTGTCGGGATTTTCCGGACCGTAAACAACGCATTTGTCAAACGGGGGCATCGTGCCCGTCACGTCGTCAATCAAAGCCGCTTGCCTGCCGCCCCATTTGTAAAACAATCCGCGTTGACCAATCAGCTTGCCGAGAAATCCGCCGACCAAAGCAAATGCAACGCGCCATTCGCCTTCTTTTTCCATGAGTGCCTGCATACCGTGCGGCGTCGCTAACGAGCCGTAATCGGGAATAAATCGGCAACAAAGTTTCGCAAGGTTGCTGATTTTCATTTCGTCGGGACGAACAATATTTCCCTGCGTTATCGCAACGACACTTTCGGCAACGGTGATAACGTCGTCAGCTCCGCAAATTTTTCGCGTGTAACGTTCAATCATGTCGACAATGTCATCTTTGGGCGTCAAAATTCTGGTTGTTATCGGGACAATTTCAACGTTCATAAAAAAACCTCCGTTGTGAGCTTGTGAGCTTTGAGCTTATGAGCTTTTAGCTTTAAGGAAAATTTTCGTACACTCCTTAAAGCTAAAAATTAATCTTGGACGAGATGAACGCCCAGCAATTTGGCAAGTTCTTCGGCGGGCAAGAAAACTCGCGCCATTGACCAACGCATTTCGTGACGACCGACTTGGCGATAAAGAAATTCTATCGGGAAGTCAACCATATGCGCCGCCGCATCTTCGAGCGAAAGATTTTTGCGCGCCGTAAGCGTAACTTTCGCGACAAGTTTAACGCTCTGTTGATGTTCGACGACCAAGGCTTCAAAATAATTATCTTCACGCGGGACGCCTTCACGTTCAGCCTTGCCGCGCACATTCATTCCGTCATATTGCTCAAACGGCAACAACGGATGACAAATCGCGTCGACAATCATCGCCGATTGCGTGCCTTCGTTGCGGAATTCAATCGTCGTCGACAAAGTAACGGATTTCGCGTCGCGTGAAACAATTTCAAACGGTGTGCGGCTTTCGAGTTTCGGAACGAGTTTTTCTTCGCGCCCGTTCAAAAAAGCTGCCAATGCCAAAATCACAATCGCGCACGCGGCGACCAATCCAATTAATATCGTTGTCAAAATATTCGCCTCCGGAAAAGTTTCATTAACTGCAGGATTGTACACGAAAACTTTTTGCAAGTCAAAAACCGCCCGAATTTTTTCGAGCGGCAATTTTTTTGTTAAGTCTTCGACGTGTGGCAGAAATTTTTCAACGCCGTATCAATAATTTCGTAAAGTGTTTCTTCGCCACGCACGAACGGAAAAATTTTGTCGTTGCGGAAAAAAATTTTGTAACCGACTTCGCCGCGCAGATCTTTCGGACAAACTTTGACGCACCGCCCGCATTGTCGACAATTTTCATCAATCGCCCAAAGATTTTTTTCACGGTCGACAGTCAACGCATTGACGGGACAAACTTTCGCGCAGGCTCCGCAAAAATTGCACGAATCGCCGCGAATCGGTTTGACGGCTCCGACAATTCCAATGTCGTTAGCGTCAACTTTCATGCAGTTGTTCGGGCAACCGCTCACGCCGATTAAAAATTTCGTCGGGAAAATTTTTCCGCCGTGTCGACGTTCAATTTCGCGGGCAATTTTCGGCGCGTCGATAATTCCCGAACGACAAATTTCACTGCCTTGGCAAGCAGTGACGGTCTTCAACGTCGCACCGAGCGGACAAATTTCCAAATCGTGAGCCGCACAGAAATTTTCGACGTTCGCCAAATTTTTTTCTTCGATAAACGGCACGGAAATTTCTTGCCGCGAAGTCAGCCGAATTTTACCGTTACCGAAAGTTTCAGCCAAAGTTTGAATCGCACCGAGTTGAGCCGCCGAAAATTCTCCGCCCGAAGATTTGATGCGCACGTTGAAAAAATTTTCCTGCCGTTGCTTGGAAAAATATTTCATGATTCAAGCGGTATAAAATCAAATTTCGAGTAATCGAACAGTCCGCGTGCCGCCCGCTTTAAAAGCGGGGGAACAGTTGACGCGCCGCAATCGTTCAAAAATTTTAAGTTGCTCACCGCGTTTAAACCTCCAAGTCGACAAAGTCAAATTTCGAGTAATCGAACAGCCCGCGAGCAGTCAATTTCAATTCGGGGATAACGGGCAGCGACATAAAAGTCAGCGTCATTACCGGTTCAACGTCAACCGAAATGCCCAAAACTTTGTGCGCTTTGTCGTGAAGTTCGTCAAGTTGATTTTTGAGTTCTTCGCCGCTCAACGTACTCATCAGTCCGGCAATCGGCAACGGAATCGACGCAATGACTTCGCCGCCGTTGACAAGCACCATGCCGCCTTCAAGCTTAATCAGTTCGTCGACGGCACGGAAAATTTCTTCGTTGCTCACACCCGCCGCAATTATGTTGTGCGAATCGTGCGCGACGGAAACCGCAACCGCACCGCGTTGAATTCCGTAACCGTTCAAAAGTCCGAGTCCGATTTTGCCGGTTTCGTGATGACGTTCGACGACGACAATCTTGCAAATATCCCGGTCGGGGTCGAAAACAAAATCGCCCGACGAATCGTGGTTGACTTGAGCGACAATTTTTTTCGTGACGACGCCGCCGGGCTCAATGCCGATAACGTTTACTTTGCCGCCGGTCAAATTCATTTTCAAACGGTCGACGGAAAAATTTTTCACTTTGACGGAACCGCGCACCGTCGAAATATCTGCGGGAATAATTTCGGGCAAATATTTTCCGTTATCCGCAACGAGTTCGCCGCCAATCCAAACTTTTTCGACGCGGAAATTTTTCAGGTCGTCGAGCAAAACCAAATCTGCGCGGGCACCGATTTTAATCGCGCCTCTGTCGTAAATCCCAATCGAGTCCGCAACATTTACAGTCGCCATTTGAATCGCGATTATCGGGTCAATTCCTTCGGCAACGCACATGCGTAAATTTTTGTCCATGTGACCGAGTTCCAAAATTGTTTTCGGCTGACAGTCGTCCGAACACAACACGACGAAACGGCTGTTGGCGGGCGTGACACCTTTAACCAACGTCTTCAGGTTGTGGCAGGCGGAACCTTCGCGAATCAAAACATACATGCCTTTTTCGATGCGTTCGTGCATTTCTTCAACGGTCGTGCATTCGTGATCGCCGCCGACGCCCGCGCTCAAATATGCGTTTAAATCTTTGCCGGTCAACTTTGGAGCGTGCCCGTCAATCAGCTTGCCGCAATTATGAGCGAGCAAAATTTTATCCAAAACTTTATCGTCGCAGTTGATAATTCCCGGGGCGTTCATGAATTCGCCGAGCCCGAAAATATTTTCGTCGACGATAAGTTCAGCCATGTCCGCCGCTTCGATAATTGCGCCCGCGTCCTCAAACGGCGTGGCGGGAACACAGGACGGCATTGCGCAGACGACATTTAATTTCGTGTGTTTCGACGCGTCAAGTATGTAACGAATTCCGTTCAAGCCGCAGACGTTGGCAATTTCGTGCGGGTCGGCAACGATTGAAGTTGTGCCGCGTGGAACGACAATCCTGCCAAGCTGTTCGGGGCTGACGTAACTTGATTCGATATGAATGTGCGCGTCGATAAAACCTGGTGCAAGAAATTTCCCGTCCGCGTCAAAAATTTTTTCGGCGTCGTAATCGTCCGTGCCCATGCCGATAATTTTTCCGTCGAACACGGCAACGGAACCCGCAGAAATTTCGCCGCTCAAAACGTTGACGATTTTGCAATTCGTGATGACCAAATCCGCACGTCGTCTGCCTGCCGCCGCGTCGATTAAATTTTTCAGTTCAGTTTTCGTCACGATAAAAACTCCTTAAATGACAAACATTGCCGTTATCGGAGCCGTCACGGATGACGGCTCCCGCCGGCAGTTGAAACAGGACGTTTCACCTGCCGGCACGATGAGCACGCGTAGCCGACAACTCCGATTTACGAACGACCAAGCTCTCCGCAGGAGTGCCCTTTTCTTTTGCTACTTTTCTTTTGGGCAAGCAAAAGAAAAGTTGATTCAACAAAATCAAATCAGCGAATGAATTAAATCGAAGTCGACGCACCGCAACCGTCACCGATAATCGCCGCGCCGCAACTCACAGGAAAATATATTTCAGCACGAACAGCACCGTCAAAATATACATCAGCGGCGTGACGGTCGAAGATTTTCCCGAAAGCACGTGCAAAATCGTGTACGAAATGACGCCGAAACAAATTCCTTCCGAAATCGAATACATGAACGCCATCGAAAAAATCGTTATGTACGCAGGCACGGCGGTCAACGTGTCGTTCGTCCATTGAATTTTCGCAACCTGTTGCATCATCAAAAAGCCGACGATTATCAATGCGGGTGCCGTCGCAAACGCCGGAATTGCCAAAAATATCGGCGACAAAAACAGCGCGACTAAAAACAAAGTTCCCGCAGTCACCGCAGTCAAACCGGTCTTGCCGCCCTCAGCAATGCCCGCAGAAGATTCGACGAAAGTTGTTATCGTCGACGTGCCGAGCAATGAACCCGCAGTTGTGCCGAGTGCGTCCGTCAACAAAACTTGCTTGACTTTCGGAAGTTTGCCGTCCGCGTCCAAAAGATTCGCCTTCGACGCGCAACCGATAACCGTGCCGATTGTGTCGAACAAATCAACGAACAAAAACGCCATCAGCACCGTGAAAAATTCAAACGACAAAACGCCGCTGAAGTCAACTTGCATTAACGTCGGCTCAAGTGACGCGGGCATCGAAATAATTCCGTTCGGAAACAAGCTGAAGAAACCTTTTTCGGGATTCGGGACGTACAATCCGATTGCCTGACAAATCATGCCGAGCCCCCACGTCGCGATAATTCCGAAAAGCACCGAGCCTTTGACGTTGCGAATCAACAGGAACGCCGTTATCAGCAAACCAATCAGCGCGAGCAAAACCGTTATGCCTTCGGAAGCGAACGTGCCGTTTTCAACCGAACCTTTGAACGAAAACAGCGTGACGAGCGTAGGACCCGCAACGACAATGTGCGCGTTCTGCAAGCCGATAAAACTGATGAAAAGTCCGATACCGACCGAGACCGCGATTTTCAGTGACGGTGGAATTGCGTTAAAAATTGCCTCACGAATGTTGACGAGCGACAACAAAATAAAAATTATACCTTCGACGAAAATCGCCGCCAACGCTTGTTGCCAAGTGTAGCCCATGCCGATAACGACGGTGTACGCGAAGTAAGCGTTAAGTCCCATGCCCGCCGAAAGCACGAACGGCATATTTGCGAGAAATGCCATCAAAAAAGTTGCCAACGCAGACGCAAGAGCCGTTGCCGTGAAAATTGCGCCCGTGTCCATGCCCGCCGCACCCAAAATTATCGGGTTGACTGCCAAAATGTAAGCCATCGTCATGAACGTCGTTATTCCCGCCATAACTTCGGTTTTAACGTCCGTGCCGCGTGCTTTGAGTTCAAAAAATTTTTCCATGAAACGTCCTCTCTCGAAATAAATTTGACTGCAACGGAAATCCTGCATAAAAACTTTCGACAAGTCAAAACAGTTTCATCAGCTCATGTGTTCTTCCAAGCGATTTTTTATTATCGTGACGTGCGGACCGTAAATTACTTGCACGCCGACGCCTTTTTGAATGACGCCTTTCGCGCCGCTTGACGACAAAGTTTCTTCGTTGACCAAATCGGCATCTTTGACGGTGACACGCAGACGCGTTGCACAGCAATCAAGGTAGGCAATGTTCGCACGCCCGCCAAGTCCCGAAAAAATCAGCTTGACTTGTTCTTCGGCGTCAATCGCATTGTTGCTCGCCAAAAGTTTTTCACCGCGTCCCGGCGTTTGGAAATCATATTTTTCAATCAGGTATTTGAACGAAAAATAATACAGCCCGAACCACGGCACACCGACAAGCGGGACATAAATCCAATTCGTCTTGTCAACGCCCTGCGCAATGCCGAACAGAATAAAATCAATGCATCCGCCCGAAAAAGTTTGTCCGACCGTAATTTGTAATATGTGCGCGAACATGAAAGCGCAACCGTCGAAAAACGCGTGCAGGACGTACAGCAGCGGCGCGACAAACAAAAATGCAAATTCCAGCGGCTCTGTGATTCCCGTCAGAAACGAAGTCAACGCGGCGGAAAGCATCATGCCTCCGACGACTTTTTTATTTTGCGGCGACGCGGTTTTGTAAATTGCGTAAGCGGCACCGACAAGCCCGAACATCATCGTTATGAAACGCCCCGACATGAAACGCGAAATGCCTTCGTAATATTTCACCGTCGACGGATCCGACAGCTGCGCGAAAAAAATTCGTTGCGTGCCCTCGACAATCTGCCCGTTGATAATTTCACTGCCGCCGAGCGCGGTCGTCCAGAACGGCAGATACAAAATGTGATGCAGTCCGAACGGTCCCAACATGCGCAGAATAAAACCGTAAACCAACGTGCCGATATAACCGGTCGAGCTGAAACTTGCGCCGATTGAAAAAATTATTTCTTGAAAATGCGGCCAGATAACGTAGACTTCAACGCCCAAACAAATCGACGCCAACGCGCAGATTATCGGGACGAAACGCGAGCCGCTGAAAAATCCGAGGAATGCCGGCAGTTCCGTCTGATAAAATTTTTTGTGCAGGTAACAAGTCATGAGCCCGACGACCATTCCGCCGAAAACGCCCGTGTCCAAAGTTTGAATTCCGAGCGACATGCCTTGCCCGACGCTTGCCAAATTGTTTTCGGCAAGTTTGCCCGTGATTTTCAGCGCGGTATTTATCGTCGCGTTCATTATCAGCATTGACAAAATCGCTGCCAATCCGACGGTGCCTTTATCCGTGCGCGACAAACCAACAGCCAAGCCTACGGCGAAAAGTATCGGCAGGTTTGCAAAAACGATATTGCCCGCGTCCGCCATAATCAGCAGGATGTTTTGCACCCAATAAATTTTCAGGAACGGGAACGCAACCAACGTGTTCGGATTCGACAACGCGCCGCCGACACCGAGCAAAAGTCCCGCTGCGGGCAACAGGGCTATCGGCAACATTAAAGCCTTGCCGAAATTCTGCAACGCGGCGAAAGCTGCCCCGCTTTGTTTTTGCAGGAAATCATACAGTTCCACGGCAATCGGGTTGCTGCGAATTTTATTTAACTGATTTATCAACTGCGTCACTCCAAAATTTCAAGTTTGCGTTCGCAGAAAGTCACGGGCGTTAAATCCAGTTCACGAACGAAATCGACGGCACGAGCGAAATAATTTCCGACGGCTGAAACTCTGTGCGCGTCTGAACCGATTGTAACGAAACGCCCGCCGAGTTCACGATATTTTTTGTACACGGGCACAAGTTCATTGACGGCACGAGCGGAATTAAATCTGCGCGTGTTCAGCTCCAAAACTTTTTCGCGGTCGACGACGATTTTCAACACGGCGTCAATTTCCTGTGCGAAAGTCGGATAATCAATTTCGGGATTGTCATACGGCGCGGCACGGCAAATGTAATCGATGTGACCGAGCGCGTCGAAATCGGCAATTTCAATTTCCGTCGCCATCTGCGCGAAATATTTTCGGTAAGCAGTCGGCTTGTCTTTGTCCGCGTAAAATTCGGGATAGTAAATGTCCAAGTCGTCGACAAGATGAATCGAGCCGATAACGAAATCGAAATCCGCCTGCGCGATAAAATTTTCGTTAATCGAACGTGCCTTTTCACGCAAGCCGACTTCAACACCGAGCCGAATTTTTTTCCCGCGCAAATTTTTATATTCGTTCATGTAAGTCGACGGGTCGAACGAAAAATTTTTCCCGTCTTCGTCCGTGACGCCGTAATCGAAATGTTCCGTGAAGACAACGCCCAAATTTAAACTTTCGGCTTTGGCAATCGCGTCCGTAGCAAGCATGTCCGAATCTGCGGAAAATTTCGTGTGCATGTGCGAATCAAAAATCATTCTTCGTCGTCCTCGTATTCGTCGTCGTGGTGGTGGTGATGATGAATTTCTTTGCCGCGAATTTTTTCAATCGCCTGAGCAACGTCCTGCGCGCCGTAAATCGCGGAACCTGCAACCAAAACATTCGCGCCGGATTCGCGTACCCAAAGCGAAGTTTCTTCGTTTATGCCGCCGTCGACTTGAATATCGCATTCGGTCTCCATTTCCTCAATCATGTGATAAAGCATGTGGATTTTGCCGAGTTGCGACTCGATGAATTTTTGCCCGCCGTAACCGGGGTTGACCGTCATAATCAGAATCATGTCGGCATCTTCGACGAGTTCTTCAACCATTGAAAGCGACGTACCGGGATTGAGCGCAACGCCCGCTTTGCAACCGAGTTCGTGAATTTTTTGGATGATTCTGTGCGGGTGACGTGTTGCCTCGACGTGGAAAGTTATGATGTCCGCGCCCGCCTTCGCGAAAGATTCAATTTGCGTTTCGGGGTGCTCAACCATCAAATGCACGTCAAGTGTCGCGTCCGTAACTTTTCGCAAACTTTTGACGACACCCGCGCCGATTGTAATTTCGGGCACAAAACTTCCGTCCATAACGTCAATGTGAACATATTCGGCACCCGCGTCCGTAACTTTTTTGACTTCGTCGGCAAGGTGCGCGAAATCCGCCGAAAGAATCGACGGTGCAATAATCGTTGCCATAATGTTTACCTCCGGAAAATTTTTGACGCCATTATAGCAGACAACGCAAGAGTTTCACAAAATTATTTCGCGTCGTACATTATCTTTCTTTCAGCTGCTTGAATATAAAACTGCAACGGAAAAATTCACCTGTCAAAAAAAGTTTTTACAATCTTACGGCTGACAGCTAAAATGCGACAGAACACTTTATCAGAGTTCCATGGAAGCGCAATCGCTCAATGCAAATAAAATTTCACGGAGGCAACATGATAAACAACTTTGAACTGCCGCAAATTATTTTCAGCAAAATTTTTCGGGCAGTCGTCGAATTCGAGCTGATTGACGACGATGACAAAATTTTAATCGGCGTGTCCGGCGGCAAGGACAGCTTGCTTTTGACTTACGCGTTGGCTTGTTTGAAACGACGCACGAAGAAAAATTTTTCGCTCACCGCGCTGACGATTGATCCGAAATTTACGGACGATTTCGGCGAAAAAATTTCCCGCGTCACGAAATTTTGTAACGAGTTGGAAATTCCGCATGAAGTTCACGCGGTCGACATTGCCGGCTTGATTCGCGAACAATCGAATAAAAGTCCGTGCTTCACCTGCGCTTACTTTCGACGAGCCGCCGTCAATCGTTTAGCTGTCGAACGCGGCGCGAACAAAGTTGCCTATGCTCACCATTTGGATGACGCCGTCGAAACTTTTTTTATGAGTTTGCTTTCTTCGGGGCAGCTGACGACGTTTCTGCCGAAAACTTTCCTTGACCGCACAAATGTTACCGTGATTCGTCCGCTGGTTTATCTGCGCGAATTCGAGATTGAAAATTTTGCGGCGACACACGGGCTTGAAGTTTTAAAATCGCCGTGCCCGTTCGACGGCAATACGAATCGTCAGCGCGTGAAAAATCTTATCGTCGAGCTTGAAAAAAATTTCCCCGACCTGTTCAGTCATTTGGCGTCGGCAATGCGCAAGAATTCAATCGGTGAACTTTGGGACGCGCCGAAAACTCGTCAACAGATGCGCGAAACTTATTTCGGTTTCAAAGCTTGACTGTCGTGTTAAAATGTGCAGGAAAAATTTCAATTCGCGGCGACAAAGTTT
>JAFUYE010000124.1 GCA_017470715.1 Selenomonadaceae bacterium | reverse complement strand
GGCGAACTTTGAGGCCGTCAAGGATGACGGCCTCGCCCGCAATTGAAACAGGATGTTTCACTTGCGGGCACGACAACGTACGACTTATCGAACGCCCGAACAACTTTGAGTAACGCCCCGCGAGGTGCCCTTTCTTTTGCAACTTTTCTTTGGGCAAGCAAAGAAAAGTTGATTCATAAACTAAAATTTAACGAACGCGCAAGTTTATCAACAGCCCTTAAAAATTTCATATCGAAATTTAACCTTGTCGAAATTGCGGCAGGGTAATTTTTTTGCTATGATAAAAAAAATTTTTACGGGAGTGAGTGTCATGAAAAAATTTTTGGCGGCGTTTCTTGCGGCGGGAACTTTGCTTTTTGCCTCAAATGTCAACGCCGAAATCCGAGTTTACGAAGGCACCGACGAATACATCATGAGCGAATTCGAGACGCCCGACGTTGCGAAACAGCGCGCCAAACAAAAAGCCGAACGCATGGCGATTGAAAAAGCCGGCGTCTTTATCGAGTCGACAACCGAGGTCGCCAACATGATGGTCACCAAAGACGAAATTATCACGATGACGGGCGGCATTTTGAAACTCGTCGAAAATCCGACTTACCAAATGATACCGCTTGAAAACGGCGAAACTTTTCGCGTGCGCGCAACCGTCAAAGCGCAAATCGACACGGACGACATAACCAAATGGCTCAATCGCGGCGCGGGTGAACGTTCGGAAATCGTCAAGCAAAATCAGGAACTGCAACGCGCTATCGACGAACAAGACAGACAAATAGCCGAACTTAAATCGAAACTTGCCAACGCCGGTTCCGCGCAGGACAGAGAAAAAATTTCTGAACAATTCGCCGCCGAAGATAAAACTTTCATGGCGAATCAAAAACTTCAAGACGCGTTGAAATTTTATTACGCGGGCAACTTGAACGGAGCAATGAACGCGTGCACGGAATCACTTTCGCTCAACTCAAACAGCACGCTTGCGTATTCGTTGCGCGGGACGATTTACTATCAGCTCGGACAGTACCAAAATGCAATTTCCGATTTAAGTCAAGCCGCCGCGTTTAATTCTTCCGACGAAAAAATTTTTTACAACCGCGCATTGGCGCATATCAAGTTGCAAAATTATCGCGCCGCCGTTGAAGACTTCACCGTTGCAATTCAGATCAATCCCAACGACGCGGACGCTTATTACAATCGTGCGCTGTGCTGGCAACGTTTGGGAAATTTCGTGCAGTACAATTCCGACATGGCAAAGGCGCGTTCGCTCGGCCATTGAACTGCAATCAGGAATTTGAAATTGGGAATTAGGAATTAATTCCACATTGCTTTTCCGGAGGTGCGCAACATGAAAAAAACTTTGCGTCAACTTTTGGCGGCAGGTTTGGTTGCGGGAAATTTATTTTTCGCCTCGACCGTCAACGCCGAAGTCAAAACTTACACCGGCACCGACGAATACATCATGAGCGAATTTGAAACGCTCGACATTGCTAAACAGCGCGCCAAACAAAAAGCCGAACGCAACGCGCAGGAAAAAGCCGGCGTCTATATCAGCAGCTATTCCGAAACGAAAGATTTGGAACTTGTCACCGACGAAATTGTTTCAATCACCTGCGGCATCATGAGCGTCGTCGACGTGAAATACGAAATGCAACCGCTCGAAGACGTGAACGGCTTTGCAATTCGTGCTACCGTCACCGCGAACATCGAAACCGACGACGTGAACAAGTGGCTCGAAAAAGGCGCGCAGGAAAAATCCGACATCGTTGCCCAAAACAAAGAACTTCAAAAGGCTGTCGACGAACAGAACGCCACGATTGAAAAACTCAAAGCTCAAGTCAAACAACTCAAAGCCGGCGGCAAACTCACCGGCAAACGTGAACGCGAAAAATTTACGCGAGAATTCGCAACCGAGGACAAAGTTTTTCTGTCGAACCAAAAGCTTGAAGACGCGCAGAAAAAATTTTTTGCTCACGACTTCCCCGCCGTAATTAAACTTTGCACCGAAGCTATCGAACTCAATCCGAACAGTACAATCGCTTACGGCAAACGCGGCGCGGCTTACGGCGTCACGAATCAAACCAAACTTGCACTTGCCGACTTGAACAAGGCGATTGAACTTGACGCGACCAACGCGGACGCTTACAACAATCGTGGCGCGACATTCGGCAACATGAAAAATTTTAACGCTGCAGTCGCGGACTTCGATAAAGCAATCGAACTCGACCCGAAAAATGCAATGGCGTACAACAATCGCGGCGGCACTTTGCGCTATCTCGGCAACGTTCAACAAGGCTTGCAGGATTTGACGCGAGCAATCGAATTAAATCCGAAACTCGACATTGCTTATTACAACCGCGTTTTTTGCTACATATCGGCGGGCGACATAAATAACGCAATTTCCGACATTGACAAAGTCATTGCGTTGCGACCGAATTTCGCGCAAGCTTATTATGTTCGCGGACAATGCTACCAAATGAAAGGCGAACTTTCCAAAGCACAGCTTGACTTTACCAAAGCTCAACAGCTCGGTTTTCGCGGCTGAAATTTCACAATAACCGATACGAAAATTTGGAGCCGTCACGGATGACGGCTCCGCCCGCAGTTGAAACAGGACGTTTCATCTGCGGGCACAAGCGACACGGGTTGCCGATTACTCCGAACTGCGAACGAGCAACGCCCCTGCGAGGGGTCTTTTCTTTGGTTACTTTCTTTGGACACTTGAATTGTCAAACGAAGTGCAACGGGGTAGAAAACCACACTTCCCACGGTGATTTGTAACCCAAACATTTTCGCGGTCTCTGATTTAACTGCTCAACCACTGCC
>JAFUYE010000123.1 GCA_017470715.1 Selenomonadaceae bacterium | reverse complement strand
AGTTTTCGGGCTTAAAAGTTTCGTGAATCGGAATCAGCACGTCAAGCATGGTTTTATCGCCGTGAACTGCCTGCCCGCGATTTTGAATTTCGTCGACAATCGCGCCGAAAACTTTTTCCAACGTCACGGCATCAAGCGCAGAATTTTCGTCGAGAACTTCACCTGCCGCCAAAAATCCCGCGCCGTAAAGCGAACCTGCCGAACCGCCGACGTTCATTATAACCGCGTTGCCGACCGCTTGCAAAATTTTTTTCGGGTCGTCGTCGTCAAGCTCCTCAAGTGCATCAGCCGCCGCCGTTGCTCCGCGTGCCATGTTCAAGCCGTGGTCGCCGTCGCCGATTTTTTCGTCAAGGTCGTTCAAAAAATCTTTCTCGCTCAAAAGTGCCTTGATAACCGTCGTTGCCGCGTCCCGTGTCATGTTGAAATCCCCCTTTGCGAAGTTAATTGACGTGCAAACTATATCATATTGTTTCAGGCTGTGCTATAATCCCTGCAACTTTTGCGTTACGAAAAATTTTAACGGAGATGACTTAACGAACATGGGACAAGCTATCGGTATCAAAGACATGCGAGCGTTTTTTGCCATAGTCGAAGAAGGCAACATCAGTCACGCGGCGCAACGTTTGGGAATGGCTCAACCTGCGCTCAGTCGACAGATGAAACATTTGGAAGAAAATTTGCACGTGAAACTTTTTGAGCGCGGTTCGCGGCGAATTCGTTTGACTGAAGCGGGACAAGTTCTTTACAACCGCGTCGAAACAATTTTGGGCATGGTCGACGGCACCGTTCGCGAAATTTCCGAAATCGGCAACGGCTCCAAAGGCGTTATCCGAATCGGTACAATCACCACATCCGGCGCGATGATTTTGCCGGAATTAATTGCGCGTTTCCACAAAGATTTTCCCGACGTGACGTTTGAAATTTGGGAAGCCGAAGGCGCACGCGTCCTTGAACTTTTGGACAGCCGAATCATTGAAATTGCAATCACACGCACGCAGGTCGACAATTTGGCTTATCAACTGCTGGTTTTGCCGAATGAGCCGCTGGTTATGGTTATGAATTCGCGAAACGTCTGCGGTAAAAAGCCCGACACAATTCGCCTTGCCGAACTCAAAGATCGACCGCTGATTGTTCCGTTGCGTTGGAAGTCGAATTTAATCGCCGAGTGCAAAAAACTTGAATTCGAGCCGAAAATTATCTGCGTGTCGGACAGCATCGTTCAAGATTTGCTGATGGTCAAAATGAATTTGGGTATCGCAATGATTCCCGTATCGAGCAAAAGCCTGTTGACGGACGGCGATTTGATTTACAAACGGATTGTTGAACCCGAACTGACGACGCACACGGTCGTTGCGTGGCTGAAAAATCAAACGCTGTCGACTTCGTGCCAAAATTTTATCGATATGTTCAAAGAACTTTTCGTCAAAGAAAATCTTGCGCTTTAAAAATTTTTGCGAATAAAATTTCCCCGTTCAATCGAGCGGGGATTTTTTGATTGCATTGCGTGTTCGCTTCGATTGATTCAATTTCGATTTTGAGTTTGTTGATTTACTTTTTCTTTGCATTCGCGTGCCCAAAAGAAAAGTTGCAACTAAAAACTCAAACTTGCCGAACGCGCCGAATCGAAGTCAACGCACCGCAACCATTATCAACCGCAAACAATCCGCCGAAAAAACCTCACCGATGTCGCAAAAATTTTCAGCGAATTTACATGCGCCAAAAAATTTTTTTCTGAAATTTTTGGCAGGAAAAACCAACGCCGCGTAGAAACTTAATCGCAATGAAGTGACCGACCGTTGCTTCGGAAGTTTTAGAGGCATTGGCGAATGTATTTCGTTCAGGGGGGATTATTCTATGAGAAAGACAGAGTGCTTGGCAATGATACTGGCCGGCGGGCAGGGCAGCCGCCTGAAGGCCTTGACGAAAACCGTTGCGAAGCCGGCAGTACCGTTCGGCGGAAAGTATCGCATCATCGACTTCCCGCTTTCAAATTGCGCAAACTCGGGCATCGAGAAAGTTGGCGTGCTCACTCAGTATAAGCCGCTTGAATTGCACAACTACCTCGGCAGCGGCAGTTCGTGGGATCTCGACCGCACCGGCGGCGGCGTGTTCATTCTTCCTCCGTATGCTCGCGAAAAAGGCGCGGACTGGTATCGCGGCACGGCGGACGCGATTTATCAAAATCTCAACTTCATCGACTTGACAGACCCCGATTACGTCCTGATTCTTTCGGGCGACCACATTTACACGATGAATTATCACTGGATGCTTAAAGCTCACAAAGCGAACAATGCTGACGTGACAATCGGCGTCTTTGAAGTTCCGTGGGAAGAGGCTCCGCGCTTCGGCATCATGGTCACCGACCCCGAAACCGGTCGCATTACCCAGTTCCAAGAAAAACCGAAAGAACCCAAATCGAATCTCGCTTCGATGGGTATCTACATTTTCTCGAAACCGTTCCTCAAAAAGTACCTCGAAGAAGACGGCGTCAAAGAAGATTCCACGCACGATTTCGGCAACGACTTGATTCCGAAAATGCTTGCGGACAATGCGCGCATGTTCTCCTACGCGTTCGACGGCTATTGGAAAGATGTCGGCACGATTGAAAGTCTGTGGCAGGCAAACATGGATCTTTTGCAAGATCAGCCGCCGTTCGACCTCAAGGGCGACCAAAAAGTTTTCTCGTCCAATCCGTCAATGCCGCCGCACTATGTCGGTCCCGAAGCGTCCGTAAAAAAATCCATGATTAACGAAGGCGCGAAGATTGAGGGCGAAGTCGACAAATGCGTCATCTTCCAAGGCGTGCGTGTCGGCAAAGGCGCAAAAGTCACCAACTCGGTTATTCTTCCGTCGGCGGTTATCGAAGACGGCGCGGTTGTTGACTTCGCGATTGTTGCTCAAGATGTCGTTATCAAAGCGGGCGCACAAGTCCGGGGCAAAGAGGGCGAAATTGCCGTTATCCCCGAAGGCTCCGTCGTCGAAGCTTGAACTGCAATTAGGAATTAGAAATTAGGAGTTAGGAATTGATGACGCGAAATCATTCCTCATTCCTAATTACAAATTCCACATTGATTTTACGGAGGTGCTTTGAATTGAAACAAGTAGTGGGGATTATAAATCTTCAAGAAGATAACAGCTTGATTCGCGAACTCGCGGCAACTCGTGCAGTCGAAGCTCTGCCGTTTGCGGGACGCTATCGCCTCGTGGACTTCGCCATTTCCAACATGGTCAATTCCGGCATGAGCACGGTCGGTCTTATGCTCCCCGATTATTCCCGCGCAGTGCTCGATCACATTCGTTCGGGTAAAGATTGGGATTTGGCTCGTCGTCGCGAAGGCTTGACGTATTTGCCCGCCGCTCTGCCCGACAACGATTCGCGCAAAGGCGACCTCAAAGACATTTACGCCAATTTGGATTTCGCCGAACTCAGCGGCAAGCAATTTGTCCTGTTGACGAACGCCAGCTATATTTACAACATTGACTTTGAAAAAGTTCTCGACTTCCACATCAACGGCGGCGGCGGCGCGGATATCACAATGATTTATTCCGTTGCGACAGTCGACAGCGACGGCAAAGGCGTTGTTATCGAAACTGCGGATAACGGCATTGTCACCGATTTGGCGGAAGTTCCCGGTATCAAAGCCGGTCAAAAAGACGTTATGGGCGCGTATCTCATGCCCGTCCCGACGTTCGCTTATCTCGTTCGCTCCACTTATGAACGCGGCGGTCAAGACTTCCTGCTCGACGCTCTGATTCGTCATGCGGGCGAATTCAAAATCAGCGCATACGAACACAAAGGCTACGTCGCGCACATCAATTCCACGGCGGAATATTATGCGGCGAACCGTGACTGCCTCAAGCCCGAAGTTTGGGAAGAACTCTTCATGAATCCCGAACGCCCGATTTTCACCAAAGTCAAAGACGAAGTTCCCGTTCAGTACAAAGAAACCGCAAGCGTCAAAAATTCGCTTATCGCCAACGGTTGCGAAATCAGCGGCACGGTTGAAAACTCCATTATCTTCCGCGGCGTCACCGTCGGCAAAGGTGCCGTTGTCAAAGACTCGATTCTTATGCAACGTTGCGACATTCAGGAAGGCGCACGCGTCGAAGCCGTCATCTGCGACAAAGAAGTCATCGTTACCAAAAATCGCTGGCTCAAAGGCGCGGAAAATTATCCTTACATCGTCAAGAAAAAAGCAAGAATTTAACGGCGTCGAAGTTTTGAATCAATGACCGAAGCGGCGGATTTTTACCGACAGGAACAAATTAAGCCTCGACGTAAAAATTCGCCGTTTGTTTTGATTCAAAGTCTCCGACGACAAAAGCAGGTTTGTTGCCAAAAATTATTCTTTCTGATAAAATGGCGGTCGAAATGCAGTTCAATCAATCACAAAAAATTACGCGGTAAAAGGAGGAATTCACTTGCCAAAGGATACATCCGACAGAAAGATTGCTCGAAGCAAGGAGTACGAAAAACTCAAGGAGTCGCTCAAATCGCGCTTTGTCAGTTCGGCGCATATTATGTTCGGGCGCGATATTCACGAATTGCCGATGAACGAAATTTACAAAACCGTCGCGGCGGTCGCCAAACAATGGATTTCGGAGTACTGGATTAAGACAAACAAAGCCTACATGGACAGGCAAGAAAAGCAAGTCTATTATTTCTCGATTGAATTTTTGATGGGGCGGCTCCTCAAGTCGAATCTCATCAATTTGGGTCTCGACGAAGCCTTCCGCGAAGTTTTGGAAGATTTGGACTTGAATCTCGATGCCATTTACGAAGAAGAACCCGACGCAGGTTTGGGCAACGGCGGTCTCGGACGTTTGGCGGCGTGTTTCATTGATTCAATGGCGGCACACCGTCTGCCCGGTCACGGTTGCAGTATCCGTTACCAATACGGACTTTTTGAGCAAAAAATTATTCGCGGTCAACAGGTCGAAATTCCCGATAACTGGTTGCGCGACGGCTTTGCTTGGGAATACCGGAAACCGGACAAAGCGATTAATGTCAAGTTCAACGGGAACGCGTACATGCAGGAGCAGCCGGACGGCTCACTGAAGCTGGTGCACGAGAACGCGATGACTGTGATGGCGGTGCCGTATGATGTGCCGATTGTGGGGTATCATAATAAAACGGTCAATACATTGCGGTTGTGGAACGCAGAGGTTAATCGCGACTTCTCTGATTACGGGATGTTGAATCATGAGCAGATGCGGCAGAAAAATGAGTATCGCCAATTCGTCGAATCCATTACCGAATACCTGTATCCCGACGACAGTTCCAACGAAGGCAAAAGAATGCGTTTGATTCAAGAATACTTCCTCGTTTCCGCAGGCACGCAGTCAATTATCCGTCACTTCGTCCGTTCCGGCGGCAACATCCGTGAACTCAACAACAAAATCGCCATACACATCAACGATACTCATCCCGCGCTTTGTGTTGCCGAACTTATGCGCATTATGGTCGACGATTACGGTCTCGAATGGAACGAAGCCTGGACGATTACCCGCGGTGTCGTCGCTTACACCAATCATACGATTATGCCCGAAGCTCTCGAAAAGTGGCCAGTTGACATGTTCAAAACTCTCCTCCCGCGCATTTACATGATCATCGAAGAGCTCAACCGTCGCCACGTCGAATACGTCAAAGCCCGTTATCCCGACAACGTCGACAAACTCCGCGCTATGTCGATTATCGAAAACGGCGAAGTTCACATGGCTCGACTCGCAATCGTCGGTTCTCACTCCGTCAACGGCGTCGCAAGAATTCACAGCGACATTTTGAAATCCAACACGCTCCACGACTTTTACGAATACTGGCCGCGCATGTTCAATAACAAAACCAACGGCATTACTCACCGTCGCTGGCTTATGGGCGCCAATCCCGAACTTGCCGACCTTATCGACCGCACGATTCGCAGTCGCGTTTGGCACCGTCATCCCGAACAACTCGACCTGTTCAACGACGCTGTCGACGATAAAAAAGTCCATAAAGAACTCGACGAAATCAAACTGATTCGCAAAACCGCGCTTGCCGATTTCATCAAAAATCATCAGGGCGTTGAACTCGACCCCAATACCATTTTCGACATTCAGGTCAAACGCATTCACAGCTACAAACGTCAGCTCATGAACGCGCTCCACATTATTTGGCAGTACGAAAAAATCAAATCCGACCCGAGCTACAAACCGCTTCCGACGACTTATCTTTTCGGCGGCAAGGCGGCGGCAGGCTACTACATTGCCAAGGAAACTATCCGCCTCATCAACGCCATCGCCGACAAAATCAACAACGACAAAGACATCGATAATCGCCTCAAAGTTCTTTTCATCGAAAATTTCGGCGTCTCTATCGGTGAAATTGTTTATCCCGCGGCTGACGTTTCCGAACAAATTTCCACCGCTTCTAAAGAGGCTTCCGGCACGGGCAACATGAAATTTATGATGAACGGCGCCATTACTCTCGGCACTCTCGACGGCGCTAACGTTGAGATTCGCGAGGCTGTCGGCGACGACAACATTGTCATTTTCGGGCTCAAAGCCGCTGATGTTCTTGCTTACTACGACAACGGCACCTATTCTGCCTGGAACGAATACACCGGCAATCCCAATGCGCGCCTGGTCGTCGACAAACTCACCGACGGCTCTTTTGGCAACTTCCATTCCATTCGCGACTATCTCATTCAGGGCAATGACGAATTCTTTATTCTCAAAGACTTCAACGCTTACATCGACGCGCACGAAGAGATTTACGCTCGCTACTCTGACCGCACTCTCTGGTTGCGTTCTGTCGCCATGAACATCGCTAATTCCGGCAGATTTTCTTCCGACAGGACCATTGACGAATACGCTGCTGAAATTTGGAACATTAAACCTTGTAAAGTTCAATAAATTACTGTATTCTTTGAGGAGAGTTGTAGAATGCTTAGCAACAATAACCTCAACGACTACGATTTGTATTTGTTTCACCAAGGCACATGCTGCCGCGCTTATCATTTTTTGGGCGCACACTTCATTGAACGTGACGGCAAAAACGGCGTTCGATTCGCACTGTGGGCACCGCACGCCAATTCGGTCAGCGTTGTCGGCGACTTCAACCAATGGGATTATCGCGCCGACATCATGCATAAACTTGACGACGGCGAAAGTTGGGAACTTTTTATCGAAGGTCTCAAAGTCGGCGACAACTACAAATATGCCATTCTTCCGCAAAACGGCAACGAGTACATTTTGAAAGCCGATCCGTATGGATTCTTCGCGGAAAAACGTCCCGACACGGCGTCGAAACTCTATGATCTGTCGAATTACGAGTGGACGGACGGCGATTGGCTTGAAACGAAAAAGCGCGAATCGTCATACAATCGCCCGATGCTTATTTACGAAGTGCACGCGGGCTCATGGCAACGAAATTCCGACGGCAGCTTTTTAACCTATCGCGAACTTGCCGACAAGTTGATTAAGTACGTCAAGGAAATGAACTACACGCATATTGAGTTCATGCCGTTGACCGAACACCCGCTTGATAATTCGTGGGGCTATCAAACGACAGGTTATTACGCGGTGACAAGTCGCTACGGTGAGCCGAACGATTTCCGTTATCTCGTTGAAACGGCGCACAAAAACGGTATCGGCGTCATTATGGATTGGGTACCCGGACATTTCTGCAAAGACAGTCACGGTTTGCGCGAATTCGACGGCGTCAATCTTTATGAATCCGACAACCCGCAACTGTCCGAAAATCGCGGCCGGGGCACCGTCAATTTTGATTACGGTCGCACGGAAGTTCAAAGTTTCTTGATTTCAAACGCGCTGTTTTGGTTTGACGAATTTCACATTGACGGCTTGAGGATTGACGGCGTCGCGAATATGTTGTATCTTAACTTCGGTCGCGAAGACGGGGAGTGGACTCCAAATCGTTACGGCGAAACGGGTAACCTTGAGGCAGTCGAGTTCCTAAAAAAGCTCAATGAAACAGTTTTCAAATACAATCCCCAAGCGTTGATGATGGCGGAAGAATCTACCTCGTGGCCGCTCATTTCCAAACCGGTCTACATGGGCGGCATGGGCTTCAATTACAAGTGGAACATGGGTTGGATGAACGACATGCTTGACTACGTGAGTCTTGACCCGATTTATCGCAAGTGGAATCACGACAAAGTTACTTTCTCGTTCATGTATGCGTTCGCGGAAAATTTTATTCTGCCGCTGTCGCACGACGAAGTTGTTCACGGCAAGCGTTCTTTGATTGAAAAAATGCCGGGCGATTATTGGCAAAAGTTCGCGGGGTTGCGTTGTTTCTTCGGCTACCGGATGGCGCACCCCGGCAAAAAACTTCTGTTCATGGGCGGCGAATTTGCCCAATTCAGCGAGTGGAACGAACAGGTCGGTTTGGATTGGCACCTCGTCGAGCAATACGAAAAACATACGCTTATGCAAAATTATTCGCGGGCGTTAAACAAGTTTTATCTGGACAACAAAGCACTCTGGCAGGTCGATTTCGATTGGAACGGTTTTCGGTGGATTGACTGCAACGACAATGAAAACAGCGTCATTTCTTTCATTCGCAAGGCGGAGGACGACACGGACTATGTAATTGTCATCTGCAATTTCACGCCCGAAGTTCGTCACAATTATCGAATAGGCGTACCTGCCGGAGGTGCTTACGTCGAAGTTTTCAATTCGGACGCGGAAGAATTCGGCGGCAGCGGCGTCAAAAATTCAAACGCTCTGCAAGCTCAAGATTTTCCGTGGCATAACTGCGGTCATTCAATTCAACTTACAATTCCGCCGCTGGCAACGATTTACCTCAAACATGCGGCGGCAAAACGGTAATCAAGTCTCAAATACAAAGATATACAACAGGAGGGAGTTCTTGATATGAAAGTTCTTTACGTGGCGTCGGAAGCGGTTCCGTTTGTCAAAACCGGCGGTCTGGCCGATGTGGCGGGTTCACTCCCGAAAGCTCTCAAGGAGCAAGGCGTTGATGTGCGCGTTATTCTTCCGAAGTTCAGCAAGATCGGCGAGAAATACCGCGACGAAATGGAACACGTTTACGACGGGACAATTCCCGTGTCGTGGCGCACGAAATATGTCGGCATTGACAAATACGAACTCGACGGCGTGATTTATTACTTCGTGGACAACGAAGAATATTTTTACCGCGACGGACTTTACGGCTACGACGACGACGCGGAACGCTATTCGTTCTTCTGCCGCGCAATACTCAACTGCCTGCCCGCGATTGACTTCTGGCCGGACGTTATCAATGCAAACGACTGGCACGCCGGACTTGTCCCGGTTCTTTTGAAACTCGAACACCAGGGCGACGAACGCTACGAAAAAATCAAGACGCTCTACACGATTCACAACTTGAAATATCAGGGCGTGTTCACCAAAGATGTCATGAGCGACGTTTTGGGATTGGACTGGAAATATTTCAACAACGGCGATTTGGAATTCTATGACGCGGTCAACTTCATGAAAGGCGGCATTATTTACGCCGATTACGTTTCGACCGTCAGCAAAACTTACGCGCAGGAAATTCAATACGAATATTTCGGCGAACACCTCGACGGACTTCTTCGCAGCCGCAAAGATGATTTGTATGGCATTGTCAACGGCATTGACTATACGGTCTTCAATCCCGCGACGGACAAAAATCTTTTCGTCAACTACGACAACTCCGACGCGTTTGAAGCGTTCGATAAGAAATGCGCGAACAAAGAAAAACTTCAAGAACTGCTCGGACTTCCGCAAGGGCGCAAAATTCCGATTGTGTCAATGGTGACGCGTCTTGTTGCGGCCAAAGGTCTCGATTTGGTTGTCCGCATGATGGATGAACTTCTGCAACACGAAGATTTCCAATTCGTGCTTTTGGGCACGGGCGATAAAGTTTACGAAGACTGGTTCAAAGGACTTGCGTGGCGTTATCCGCAAAAAGTTTCTGCGAACATTTATTTCTCGAACGAACTGGCGCAGAGAATTTACGCGTCGAGTGATATTTTCTTGATGCCGTCGAATTACGAACCGTGCGGGATTGGTCAGCTCATTGCCATGCGTTACGGCGCGGCACCGGTCGTGCGTGAAACCGGCGGTTTGAAAGATACCGTGCAACAATACGACAAATACACCAAACAGGGCAACGGCTTCGTGTTCTCGAACTACAACGCGCATGAAATGATGTACGCCTTGAAACGTGCCTTGTCGACGTATGCGCAATTCGATGTGTGGCTCCAAATTTCGTCGAACGCAATGAACAGCGATTACAGCTGGAAAAATTCAGCACGCGAATATATTGACCTCTACGAGAAGTTGATTAACGCGTAACGGTTCGATTCCTCAGCGTTGTAAATCCGTCGAGTAATCGGCGGATTTTTTTTTGACAAAGTAACTTCGGCTGAAACAGGTAAATCCGGCCGTCACGGATGACGGCCGCCGCCCGCGTATTTCGCGTGATGCGAAATTTGCGGGCACGAGCGGTACGGGTTGCCATAACATTTCTACAGCGACAACGTAACGCCCCTGCGAGGTGCCTTTTCTTTGGTTACTTTCTTTGGGCAAGCAAAGAAAGTAACATTCAAAAAATCAAAATTACGATTGAGCTTAATCGAAGTGAACGCGCCGAATCAAAGCCCAATTCCCGCGCCCCGAAATTCGTCGGATTTTTTTATTGACAACTTCGCGGATTTTAGTAAACTATAAACAATGGACGCGGGAAATTTCTGCGCAGAGGATTGAAACTGCAATCAGGCACGTTTTAAATTCCTAATTGCATTTTCAGCGGAGGAGGTATAGGAGGCCGTCGGTATTTCCGACAGGTTTTTGGACAATGATAAAAAAAGGAACTCTAGACGGCAGAACCCGAGTCGGCAGTCGTCCGTGCGCCGGCTGCGGCAAGCCGATAAAAAGCGGAATGTATTGCGCCTCATGCCTTGAGAAACTTCGTCAGCGAGCGAAAGTGCAAGGCGAGCGAATCGAAACTCTGAAAACAAATGCGCTCAAGCGAGTCGCGGAAGACCGGCGCGAACTAAACGTGATGATAGTCAACAGCGACGAGCTGAATTTAAACATTTCGAAAATAGTATTGGAACGCGGACTGCCGGAATGCAAAATCATAGCGATAAACAATCCGTTGACGGCGATAAACACGCTGATAAGTCGGGAAATAAGTCTGGTAATATTGGACGCAGACTACAACGGATTGGATATGTTGCGACGAATACGCGAAGACGACCGGTTCAAAGAAACGGCGGTAATGATGATGTCGAGTTCGACAAAGCGCGAAGTCGTCGCGAATGTCTTTTCGTTAGGCGTTCAGGACTACGTTACCAAACCTTGCGAACCGCGTGATTTGGTTGAGCGCGTCGACAAAATGTTGGGCATAAGCGAAAGCGAAGGCGATAGCGGCGAAACTCAGCAGAAAACTTCCTTTAATATTTTGTTGATTGACGACGACATTTTTGATCTGCGCCAAGAAAAAGACACGTTGCAAAATCACCTGCCCTGCGAAGTCACTACGGCTCAAAGTGCTGTCGAAGGTTTAAAAATTCTCGAAAACCAAGGCGCGGACATGGTGCTTGTCAGTTTGGATATGCCCTTCGTCAACGGCATGAAATTTTTGTCGTTTATCGACGGCAACAACAAGCTGAAAAATATTCCCGTAATTATTATGACCGACACGCGGGATTTTTCCATTCTCAGCGAAATCAGCAAATCTACGGCGGCGGGCTATGTTCGCAAACCCGACATTTCCGAAGACGGTCTGGCTTTGATTGAGGAAAAACTCCGTCAGCGCAAATAAATTTTTGTCGAGGTGGCAGTGTGGATAAAAATTTATTTCTGTATGATTTGGCGGTCGTTGCGATTTTAAAAAACGAAAGTCGTTATATTAAAGAGTGGCTCGACTATCACCTGCTTGCGGGCGTCGACCACTTTTATCTTTTCGACAACGATTCGACCGACGATTACAACGAAATTATTGCGCCGTATGTTAAAGCCGGTTTGGTCACGAGTACGCCGTTGCCGGGCGGATCGGCACAGTTCGCGGCGTATGATTTTGCTGTGTACGATTGGCGATTTTTTTGCCGATACATGGCGTTTGTCGATTTGGACGAATTTATTTTTCCGAAGACAGGACAAAGCATTGTCGAGACGCTTGACGAGATTTTTTCGCGTGCACCCGAAGCGGCGGGTTTGGGAATTAATTGGCAACTTTTCGGCTCAAACGGTCAAAAGACTGCGGATTTTTCCAAAGGCGTTTTGGAACGATTCACGCGGCGCGCTCCCGTCGATTGGGTTGTTCCGATTCCGCATCGCGACATCCCCGGCGGCAATTCGCAAGTAAAAACCGTTGCCAATCCGCGAAAAATATTTTTGTTTTCCAGTGCGCATTTTCCGACTTATTTCGGTGCCGAATATGCGATTAACGAAATCGGCGGGCGCGTCGATTCGTATTGCAACAATCCCGTCACCGCCGAAAAAATTGCCGTCAATCATTACAACGTTAAAAGCCGCGAAGAATTTTTGGTTAAGGTGAACAAAGGTCGCGCCGACAAAGACGAAAATTATTTTACCGTCGAATGGTTTGACATGTACGACCGCAACGAGGTTTTCGACGACGGGATTTTGAGATACCGTGCCGCCCGCGCAGAAAATTTTTCGTTGCCGAGTGATGAGCAAAGATTTTTCCGCGTGCACGACGCTTTGACGAAAATTCTTTCGGCGTATGCTTCGGGACAAACTTTTTCGTTGGAAACGGCGTTGACGTGTCGCGCCGCAAGTTCACTGTTGTGCGAAAAATTTCCGGACGACGAGCATTTTAAAGTTTACGAAAATGCGTCACTTGCCGCCGTGCTGAATTCGCTTGACGGGATGAATTTCGCGGACGTACAACTTTTGCTCAGCGAACTGCCTGAACTTTTAAAGTTGCCGTATCCCGCCGTTGAAGAATTGCGCGGCGCGTGTCTGCAAATAATTTCGCGAACGATGGATTTCATGCGGGCGAAAGAATTCTGGCGAGATTTTGCCGACTTGGACAATCTGCGGCGACTTTTGGAGGCGTGGCGATGAATTCAGCGATTGTTTACGCGGCGGACACGGCACGGCTGAAAAATTTTTTGACCGACCAAAATTATCTTGACCGCGAAATTTCGGCGGCAGTGATTGAAAATTTTTCGGGCAAAAAAATTCCCGTGCCGGATATTGATGACGTTCGGAAGGTACGCACGAATTTTCCGCCGTCACTCGACGCGATTTCGCCGCAAGACGTGAAAAATTCCGTCGACGCGGTTTTTATTTTGTCCGCAAAAAATTTCGCCGCAACCGTCAATCAGTTAATCAAACTCGGCATTGCGCCGCGAAAAATTATTCGGTGGCACGAAAACGAAATTGAGCCGCTGAGTTTTCAACTGCGCGACGGTTCGCAACTTGTCTGTTTCGAGGGGCTGGAGTTTCACGTAAAAAATCTGCGCGATAAAGAGTTTGTCGACCAAACATTTTTCAGGCTGACGAATCAAAAAAATTTACGCCGAAAATCGCTTGACGACTTGCCGAAACTTTTGCAGGAACGCTATCGGGAAGTCATGGGCAGAAAGTTAAATCTTGTCGCACCGAAAACTTTCACCGAAAAATTAAATTGGCTCAAGCTGTACGATTTATCGCCGCAGAAAGTTCGATTCGCTGACAAATTTATCGTGCGCGATTGGATTGCGGAAAAACTCGGCGACAAATATTTAATCCCGTTGCTTGGTGTTTGGGACGACTTCGACGAAATTAATTTTGATTCGTTGCCCGCGCAGTTTGTGTTGAAGTGCAACCACGGTTCCGGAATGAACGTTGTTGTTGCCGATAAAAATTCACTGGACGTGCAACGGGCTCGCGAACGTTTTGCGGCGTGGCTCGTCGAAGATTATTCCGCGACACAGTTTGAATTGCATTACGGCGCGATTCAACCGAAAATTATTGCGGAAAAATTTATCGGCTCGGCGGACGACGAACTTGACGATTACAAAATTCATTGCTTCAACGGCACGCCGAAATTTATTCAGGTGCTCGGAAGGACGAATCCCGCGACGGGCACGCGTTATCATGAAATTTTGGATTTCGACGGTAAACATTTGAAGTATCCGCCGTTCGCGAAACAAAATTTTTTCCCGATGCCGCCCGAAGGTCTCAAGCATTTGGACGAATTCAAAACCTGCGCGGAAATTTTGTGCAAAGATTTTGCTTACGTGCGGACGGATTTTTATTTCGTCGACGGGCAAATTTTTTTCGGTGAAATGACTTTCTGCCACGAGGCAGGTTTTACGCCGTATGATAATTTTTGGACGCACGCGCAAGATTTAAAACTCGGCGCGCAGATTGATTTAAGGAGTGAATCTTTTGCTTCTGGTAATTGACATTGGCAACAGCAATATCGTCATGGGCACTTACGTCGGCAAAAACTTGATGAAACACTGGCGCATTTCGACCGACAGACAAAAAACCGGCGACGAATACGGCATGTTGATTAACGACCTGTTCCGCTATCAGGGCGTGAATATTTCGGACGTGCGCGACATAATCATTTCGACGGTTGTGCCGCCGCTTGTCGTGCCGTTCGTGAAAATGTGCGAACGTTATTTCAAAGTCAAGCCGCTTGTCGTCGGTCCGGGAATCAAGACGGGCATCAAATTAAATTACGAAAACCCGCGTGCTATCGGCGCAGACAGGATTGTTAATGTCGTCGGAGCGTTTGAACATTACGGCGGACCGCTGATTGTCATTGACATTGGCACTGCGACAACTTTCGACGTGGTTTCGGAAACAGGCGATTTTCTCGGCGGAGTGATTGCACCGGGCATTGTCGCAAGTTCCGAATCGCTTTTCACCTCGACGGCAAAACTTCCGCGCATTGAACTTGTCCCGCCGAAAAGCGTCATCGGACACAACACGATAACTTGTATGCAGTCGGGGATAATTTTCGGCTACGTCGGGCAGATTGACGCAATTGTTCACCGAATCCGCGAAGAAATGGGCGCGGATTGGCACGCAAAAGTTATCGCGACGGGCGGTCTTGCAAAAATGATTCAGCGCGAATCGAAGACGATTGACAAAATCGACCACTTCTTGACGCTGTCGGGCTTGCGCGTGCTTTACGAAAGAAATTCGGCATGAACGTCACGGAAATTTTTGCCACGCCGATTTTTCTTGCGCCAATGGCAGGGGTCACCGATACCGCGTTCAGAATTTTGGTTCGTGAACTGATTGACGACGACATTGCACGAAAAAATTTGCTGATGTTTTCGGAAATGGTCAGTTCGGCGGGAATTCATTTTCGCAACGAAAAAACTTTGCAGATGTTGCAGACGGTTGACGGCGAACGACCGACGGCAATTCAAATTTTCGGCTCCGACCCGAAACTTTGCGCGGAAGCGGCGATTTATATTGAGCAACTCGGCACGGCGGCGGTTATCGACTTCAATGCAGGTTGTCCCGCGCCCAAAATCGTCAAAAACGGCGAAGGTTCCGCGCTGATGAAAAATCCCGCGTTGCTTGAAGAAATTTTGTCCGCCGTGAAAAGATCCGTCAGCTTGCCCATGAGCGTGAAATTTCGGCTCGGTTATGACAGCGAACACATTAATGCCGTCGAAATTGCCAAACGTGCCGAAAATGCGGGCGTCGACTTTATCACGGTGCACGGGCGAACACGCGAACAATTTTATTCGGGCGTCGCGAATTGGGACGAAATTGCCCGCGTCAAGTCCGCCGTGAAAATTCCCGTCATTGCAAACGGCGATGTTCGCGATTTTGATTCGCTCGACAAAATTTTTTCCGTGACGAAAGCCGATGCCGTAATGATTGGTCGCGGCGCACAGGGCAACCCGTGGATTATCAATCGCCTGCTGAAATATTTTTTGACGGGCGAAAAACTTCCGCCGCCGACTCTCGACGAACGTGCAGAAACTTTAAAACGTCACCTGCAAAAAATCATTCACTTCAAAGGCGAACACGTCGGAATTCGTGAAATGCGCGCACATGCCGCTTGGTACACCAAAGGCTTAACGGGCGGTGCCGAACTTCGCAACCTGTTCAATCGCGCCGAAACCGCCGAAGAATTTTTAAAAATCATTGACAACCATTTGATTCGTCAATCGTAAATCAGAGGCCGTCACGGATGACGGCCTCGTCCGCAATTGAAACAGGATGTTTCACTTGCGGACACGACAACGCACGATTTCTCACACGCCCGAACAGCTATGAGCAACGCCCCGCGAGGTGCCTTTTCTTTGGTTACTTTCTTTGGGCAAGCAAAGAAAGTAACATCTAAAAACTCAAAACTTGAAATTGAATTCCGTCGAAGTGACACGCAATGTAACAAACAAAAAATTTCGAGGATATGCATGGACGAAAAAAATCTTTCACTTAACGAACCACTCTCGAATATCCGTCAAAAACTGCGCGAGTGGAAACAAATTCAAACCGAAAGGGAGAAACGCAAAATGTCCGAAGACAAAGACAAAAAATTTTCAATCTGGAGCGAATACACCGACGAAGATAAAGCCGCGCTCGAAAAACTTTCGGCGGGTTACGTCGACTTCATCAGCCGTTGCAAAACCGAACGCGAATCGGTTATCGAAACCGTCAAACGCGCCGAAGCCGTCGGTTACAAAAATCTTGACGACGTGATTAAATCCGGCACCAAACTTAAAGCGGGCGACAAAGTTTACGCCGTGTGCATGAAAAAAACTGTCGCGCTGTTTCAAATCGGCACGGAACCGCTCGAAAACGGTTTAAAAATTCTCGGCGCGCACATCGACACTTGCCGACTCGACCTGAAACAAAATCCGCTTTACGAAGACAGCGGGCTTGCTTACATGGACACGCATTATTACGGCGGCATCAAAAAATATCAGTGGGTGACGCTCCCGCTGGCAATGCACGGCGTTGTTGTCAAAAAAGACGGACGCGTTGTCGAAATCGTTATCGGCGAAGACGAAAGCGACCCCGTTTTTTGCGTGACAGACTTGCTGATTCACCTGTCGCAAGAACAACTGAAAAAAACTGCCGACAAAGTTATCGAAGGCGAAAAGCTCGACATACTCGTCGGCAACTATCCGCTCAAGGAGAACGATAAAGAATCCGTCAAAAAAGGCGTCCTCAAACTTTTGAAAGACAAATACGACATCGACGAAGAAGATTTTTTGTCGGCTGAACTTGCGCTTGTGCCCGCCGGCAAAGCTCGCGATTTGGGCTTCGATAAAAGCATGGTGCTCGGCTACGGGCAAGATGATCGCGTTTGTTCGTACACGTCGCTTGTCGCAATGCTTGAGGCGTCGAATCAAACTTTCGGCAAAACCGCATGTTGTTTGCTTGTCGACAAGGAAGAAATCGGCAGCTACGGCGCGACCGGCATGAAGTCCAGATTTTTCGCCAACACCGTCGCTGAACTTTTGAACGCCTGCGGTCGGTACAGCGAACTTGCCGTTCGTCGTGCACTGAAAAATTCTTACATGCTCAGTTCCGACGTGTCCAGTGCATTTGACGCGCTTTACGCTTCCGCTTACGAAAAGAAAAATGTCGCCTATCTCGGCAAAGGCATGGTGTTTAACAAATTCACCGGCTCACGCGGAAAAAGCGGTTCCAGTGACGCGAACGCCGAATACGTCGGCAAACTGCGCGAAATTCTCGACAAACACAACGTCCACTATCAATTCAGCGAACTGGGCAAAGTTGACCTCGGCGGCGGCGGCACAATCGCTTACATGATGGCTGAATACGGCATGGAAGTTATCGACAGCGGCGTTGCGGTTTTGAGTATGCACGCGCCTTGGGAAGCAACTTCCAAAATCGACATTTACGAAACGAAAAAAGGTTACAGCGCATTTCTGACCGAAATTTAAAATCTGCGCGGCAAACAAAAATCCCCGTCAAAATTTTTGGCGGGGAAATTTTTTTACGTTACGGCGCGGCGAATAATTTGTGCGAAAAAAATTTCGGCGCGTCAACTGTTCCGTCGCTTTTAAAGCTGCCGGGGAATTTTTTATTTGTTTGACTTGCGGCGGTTGCACGTCTTACACAGCATCTGGCAGTTGTCGATTGTCGTCTTGCCGCCTTCGCTCCACGGCGTGATATGGTCGGCTTCCATCTGCTTGAATTCAAATTCGCCGCCGCACTTCGCGCAGATATGTTTTTGTCGCTCATAAACCGCACGTTTGATTTTCGCCGGAAACTTTCGCAGGCTCAAATGTTTTTCGTCGCCGTCCAATAAATATTCGTAAATGCCCGCGTTGCGTTTGACTTCGTCATCTTCCATAAGTTCGACAATTCGCCGCTCAAGTTCGTTCGCGTCCAAAAATTTTTCGCCGTGCCGATTGTACATCAAGCCCCACGGTAAGCCTTTCATTTCTTTGCGGTAATTCGGGAACGTCGCCTGCACCCACGCAAAAACATTTTGGAAATAAATCCACAGCTCATTACAATGCGTGTCGTGCTGGTGTCGTCCCATGTAATCGGTTATCGAACAATTTTTGCGGTCGGCTATCCACTTCAACGCCGTTTCCAAAAATTCTTGCTGAATCGCCGAGCCTTTCAAATAGTCGCCGTAATTTTGGGACGCCGCGCAGTTTTTCTTGCTGAAAAATTTTTTCGCTGCCGTCAACCACGCGCCCGTATAAACAATGTTGCGATTTTCTTGGTCGGTAAGCTGTACGCCCGCAATGTTGACGATTTTAAACCAGTCAAGCTTTTCGCGGTCGGTGCCGCCGCTGCAAACATAAATCATCAATTTATAGTCGAGCAACCGGTTTTTTTCGTCCTCCGTCAGATTTTTGAAATACATTTTGTCAACCGAAAAATCCCCGTGAACGTATTGGCAAATGCTCAGCGTGCGTTGTTGCCCGTCAAGCAGCTCAAAATTCCCGTCGCCGTTGTCAACCCAATACATCACGTTCAGCGGAAAATTTTTTCGGACGCTGTCGATAACCGCCGTGCGTTGAGCATTTTTGTAAACGAATTCGCGCTGATATGCCGGTCGAATATTCAATTTGCCGCCGTAACCCAAACAACCTTGCTCCGCGTTGTCAACGTAACCCGCCACAACTTCGCGAATCGGAATTTTATGCATTTCAATGTTCATCTTGCCGCCTCCGAATCAAATCTTCGCTCCTGTAAACAAAATAGTTTTCGTAGAAATAGCTGGCGTCCAAACCTTTCATGAAAATTTCGCGGTCGGTAACTTTGTCCGTCAACTCCGAGCCGAGAATTTTCTTTATCGCCGAATCGTCAATCGGACTGCGCTCCATTGCCTGCAGATAATCATTTTTGTCGACGCGGCTCCAATCAATCACCTTGCCGAGTTCGCGTTTCAAAATGTCGTCAAGCCAAAGCCGCATACTTCGCCCGTTGCCTTCGCGGAAAGGATGTGCCACGTTCATTTCAACATATTTGGCGATAATCTCGTCGAAATTTTTCTGCGGCAACTTTTCAACGGTCGAGACAGCCTCACGAAGATACAGCGCGCTTGCGAAACGGAAATAACCTTTGCTGATGTTTTCGTCGCGAAGTTGTCCCGCGAAGTGATAAATTTCGTCGAACAGCCGCTTGTGAATTTGCGCCAACGTCGCGAACGTTCCGGCTTGAAAATTTTTCAGTTCGTCGCCGTGCCAAAGTTCAATCGCCCGTTGCTTGCTGATTTTTTCTTCGACACGCGCCAACTCGACGGGATTGTCAAGGTTGAATTTGTTTCGTAATGTCATCTTGTCGCCTCCGAAATGCAATTCGTAATGCCCGCCGTCGACAAATTCGCGAATCGGAATTTTGCGCAGTTCAATCACGCCGCCTGTTTGTAATCAATAATCGAAAGTTCCTGTGCCATTTTCTTCGCCGTTTCAACGATTTCGTCCAATTTGAGGGCGACTGACATGTTGAAAAACGTTTCGCCGCACTGATCGCATTCCATGCACGGCACATTTTTGATTATGATCAGACAATTTTCCAAGTTCACCACGTGAGTCGTCGTAGATTCGACGAAATCTTTGCCTCTGCAATACATGCACATTATTTTTGCCTCCTCGTTCGCAAATCTTCCATAAATTTTTCTTGCGTCGGCTCATACGCCGTTATGAAGTAAAAATTTTCTCCGTCAATTCCGCAGACAACGTGAATTATGTCGCCGCTCAGCTTGTGACCGAAAATTAACGCGCTCGGATGCGGATAATCGTTCGGATATTCTTCGATTATTTCACCGTTCATTACGCAATTTTCCACATCGGGAATTGAAATACCTCTTGATTGCATTCTCGCCAATCCGTGTGTCGTCCAACGAATTTTGCCTTCGCTGAAAGGCTTTTTGAAGTCATTCAGCTCCATTGTCGCGCCTCCGAATAAAAATTCGCTTGTAAATATCTTTGCCGTTGATTTTTGCGCCCCATGCAGTTCCGTCAGCGTGTCCGCCAAAATCTCCGTAACTGTACGTGCAACCGACGATTTCAAATTGATTCGGATTGTATTTGTCGAGGAAAGTAATCGGGACGCCCATGACGCCGAAATAATCAACGGGAATTTCAGCCGTCTTTGAAACTTCAATCGCGTCGTAGTTGTCGTAGCGCGGATATTTTTCGGGCGAATATTTTTTGTACAGCGGAATATCCCAAAATCTTTTTTCGGTCTCAATGTTCGTGTACCAATGTAAATTACCGAAACTTCGCCAACGTTGTCCGCTGTCGTCAATCCAAAATCTTGTATCGCTTTCGTAATCATTTGGAACACGAAAACACGGGTCACCGCCGCGAAAACCGTAGCCGAGCCAAAGTTTGTCCTGCATAATCAGCGGGAAAATTTCTTTGTAAGTTATGGCGTTGATATTCCCGACGACGAGAAATTTTTTGTTCGCGGCAATCATCGTCGCAATGAATTCCCGAAAAACGCTGAAGGGCGGATTTGTAACCACAACGTCGGCAACCTTGAGCAAGTCAATCAATTCACGTGAGCGGAAATCGCCCGCGCAATATTTCAAATCGCCCGTGAGTTGCCGTTTCTTGTAAATGCCGTGTTCAATCGCATATTGCACGTCGTTTAAATCTTCGCGTCCGTCGCCGTTCCAATCGCGCAGTTCGTCGACTTCAAACAGGTAACCTTTGCGTCCGTCTTCAAAACCAGGCAAAACAATTTCCTGACCGGCAACGGGCGAATCGGCATAACTCGCGGTGATTAATTTTTTGAGTTCAAGGTCGTTGAACTTCGCGGCGAAGTATTTAAAAAAATTGCTCTCGAACGGGTCATCGCAGTTACAAAAAATCGTCTTGCCGATAAAAAATTCGCGATAATGTCTCAGTTCGTTTTCGATATCCTCAAGTTGCGTGTAGAATTTATCTTTCTTCGCCCGTGCCGCCGCGTTGAGATTTTTGTTCTTGTTCGCCATGTGAGAGCCTCCGAAAAGTTTTTTTCAAGTGTAACGAAAAAGTTTCGGGGCGTCAAAAAAATTTTCAAAAAATTTTTTTCGACAAGCAGGAAGATACAACACTGCGGCGAATAACATTTTTCAAGAAAGTTGCCCGAAAGGGTGACAGCCGAATCAACAGTTCAAAAAAAGATAGGAGAGGGTCTCTAATGACAGAAGCAACCACCACCATTGAAAACAAAACCGGTATCCATGCGCGCCCGGCGTCCGTGTTCGTGCAGAAAGCGTCCTCGTTCAAATCGAAGATTCAGCTCAAAGCCAAAGGCAAAACCGTCGACGCGAAGAGCATTCTCATGATCATGAGCATGGGCTTGGTCAAAGGCACGGAAGTCACCATCGTTGCTGACGGCCCCGACGAAGCAGATGCGGTTGCCGCGCTCAAAGGTCTCGTTGACAGCAAGTTCGGCGAAGATTAATTCTTGCGTTCCGTTGCAATCACGGGGAGGAGGTTAAATTTTTTTCCGCCTCCCTTTTTGTGTAATGTGGGGGAAAAATTCATGGCAGAAAAAATCAAGGGCAAAGGCGTAATTGCGGGCATTGCGGTCGGTAACATTTTGCTCGCGGGACAAAACCTCGACAGTTTCCTCGTCGCTTACAAACCCGGCAAGAAAGATGCCGAAAAGAAAAAAGCAGCTGCCGCACTCGTTGCTGTTGCGGAAAATCTCAAAAAGAGCATCGACAGCTTTAACGAACAAGGTCTCAAAGAACAAGCCGGCATTTTGGAAGCGCACCGCATGATGGTCGAAGATCCCGCAATGAGCGGCGCGATTGACGAACAAGTTGACGTGAGCGGCTCGGCACCGAAAGCCGTTATCGACGCTTACGAAGCACAGGCACAAATTTTCGAGGCTATGGAAGATGAATACTTCCGCGGCCGTGCTGTCGACATGCGCGACGTTGGCAAACGCATTGCGAAATATTTGCTCGGCATCAAAGAACCCGAAATCGCGGGCAAAGTTATCGTTGCGGGCAAAGACATTGAACCTTCCGTTATCGCGGGACTTCCCACGGACAAAATTGCGGGCGTTATCCTCGGCGTCGGCTCCACGACGGCTCACGCTGTCATTATCGCGAAAACCCGTGCAATCCCGACGGTTGTCGGTGTCGGCGACGGCATTGCTCAAATCGCGGACGGCGACCCCGTTATCCTCGACGGCGAAACCGGCGAAATTTTGATTCGTCCCAGCGACGAAGAACGCGCAAGCTACGACGCAAAAATTAAAAAGCAGGAAGAACTTAAAGCTCACTACGCCGAACTCAAAGACAAACCCGCAATCACGCTTGACGGCAAAGAAGTCGAATTGGTTGCAAATATCGGCTCCCCTGCGGATGCTGACGCGGCTGTCAAAAACTACGGCGCAACGGGTGTCGGTTTGTTCCGTTCCGAATTCGTCTTCATGGGCAAATCTGACGTTCCGAAGGAAGAAGATCAGTTCAAAGAATACAAAGCGGCTGTCGAACACTGCGCCTCCGTCACTCACGGCGAAGGTCTCTGCGTTATCCGCACAATGGATATCGGCGGCGATAAACCGTTGCCCTATATCCAAGTCGGTCACGAAGAAAATCCGTTCCTCGGCTACCGCGCAATTCGTATCAGCTTGCAACGCAAAGATTTGTTCATGCCGCAGTTGAAGGCAATTCTTCGCGCAGGCGTCTACGGCAAAGCGGCTATCATGTTCCCGATGGTTATCAACGTGCAGGAATTCCTTGCAGCGAAACAATTCGTCGAAGATGCGAAAATCGAACTCGCTCACGAAGGTCAAGAGTATTCCGACAGCGTTCAAGTCGGTATCATGGTTGAAACTCCGGCTGCGGCGGTCATGACTCCCGTGCTTGCGAAATACGTCGACTTTTTCTCAATCGGCACGAACGATTTAGTTCAATACACGTTGGCTGTCGACCGCGGCAACGCGCAGATTTCCTACCTGTACAACCACTTCAATCCGGCTGTCCTGCGCCTGATTAAACGCACGATTGAATCGGCGAACAAAGAAGGCAAATGGGCTGGCATGTGCGGCGAAATGGCGTCCGACCCGAACGCGGCAATTCTGTTGCTGGCGATGGGTATCAAAGAACTTTCGATGAGCGCGCCTTCAATTCCGCGTGTCAAAGAACGCATCCGCAACACCACTTTTGCGAAGGCGAAAGAAATTCTCGATAAAGTTATGGAAATGGAAGACGGCGACGAAATTAAACGTTTCCTGTCCACGCTGGCATAAGCCACTTTTAAAAAGTGGACAAACAGCGGGCGCGACGTATCGTTATCAACGTTCCAACGTTTTCGCCGCGAACTAAAAATTCGTCAACAAAACTCCTCGTCAATTTCGGCGGGGAGTTTTCGTTTGTGCGGAAAAATTTTCTTCGGCTTGACAACGAAAGACGAATTGGTTATTATTCGTCACACAATTTCATACGACATTAAGAGTGATTCGATAACGAAAGCTCGTAAATCCGGTTTGGTTCGGTTTTGCGGGCTTTTCGGCGTTTAAAGGCACATAAAAATTTCCGAACAGCGAGGGATTCAATTTGATAACGAACGACTATTGCCGACATAGCGAAAATTTGCGGCGGAACATGACGATTAAAACTTACGGCACGGGCGGTTTGCCGATTTTGGTTTTTCCGACACAGGACGCCATGAGCGACAACTTTGAAAACTTCGGAATGATTGACACGCTGAAAGATTTTATCGACGACGAAACGATACAACTTTTTTGCGTCGACACCGTTGACCAAGAAACCTGGTCGAATGTTTACGGCGACAAAGTTTGGCGTGCGGCGCGGCAGGAAAGTTATTACCGTTACATTATCGAAGAAGTTTTGCCGCTGATTCGCGAAAAAAATTCTTCGGGCAAGTTGCCGATTGTGACGGGTTGCAGTCTCGGCGGTTTTCATGCGGCGATTGTTTTTCTGCGTCGTCCGGAACTTTTTGCGGGAATTCTTTCGTTGTCGGGCGTCTATGATGCGAAATTTTTCTTCGACGGTTGGTTAAATTCCGTGCTGTATGACAATTCGCCGACGGATTTTCTGGCAAACATGTCGCCGAATCATCCTTACATTGAACTTTACAACGCGAAGAAAATTATTTTGTGTGTCGGGCAAGGTCGTTGGGAAGAAGAAGGCATTCGCACAACCGCAATCATGCGCGACATTTTCAAGGCGAAAAATATTTCCGCGCAGACTGATTTTTGGGGCTTCGACGTTGATCACGATTGGCTTTGGTGGAAACGGCAGCTGATGTATTTCCTGCCGCAATTTTTGGAGGGCGCGCAATGAATTTTGTTTTTGTCTCACCGCAGTTCCCGAAACATTATTGGAAGTTCTGCGACCGCTTGCGGAAAAACGGCGTCAACGTGTTGGGAATCGGCGACACGCCTTTTGACGAACTGAGCGACGAACTGAAAAATTCTTTGGCGGAATATTATTTTTTGCCGACGCTTGAAAATTATGATGATGTGTTGCGGGCAGTTGCGTTTTT
>JAFUYE010000122.1 GCA_017470715.1 Selenomonadaceae bacterium | reverse complement strand
TTTTCGTTTGTGTACGTCGCAGTTGTCCATGTCACGCCACCTTAAGGATGTTCATAACGTCTTGGTGCGAAATTGCTTGCCCGTTCTTTTTGTAGGAGTTGCCGCTTTCACAGCCTCCGGTGCCAAGAAAGCCGATGCTGATGTTCGCGTCGATTCCGTAGCATTTTTTCAGGGCAGTTTCGGCAAGCGGTGCCGCAACATTTCTCCAAGCCGCCTTTCCGATTTTTTCCGCCGGGCAACATGTCCAAAATCTTGCCGAGGGTATTGTCAACTTTGCCCATGACGCCGGCTTGTTTTTCAAGTGCCTCCCAGATTTCGTTGAACTGTGCGATCGTGCCGCCGCTGATGTTGTCGAGTTGTGCGTCGCTGATGATTTCGTTGGTGAAGATTTTTTCTTTGGTCATTTTGATAACCGCCTTTCGTTTTGGATTTTGAATTTTGATTTGTGATTTTGCTTTCTGCCACTTATACGACGGTCAATCGAATTCGTTACACGTTTGCAAAAAAAAAATCCGGTTACTTTTAAAAAGTAACCAAACAGTTGACGCGATTAACTGTATCGCGAATCAAATTTTTTCGCCGCGTTCAAACGTTTGCAAAAAAAAATCCGCCGAATTTTTTCGACGGGCACTTTTATGGGGAGGGTTATAATCAATCAGAAGATTTCATCCATTGCGTTGAGAAGTACCAAACTGATAACCGGCAACGAGTTCAAGAAAAATTTCGTGCCGCGTTCGATAAGTTTGTCGAACATGGTCGTTGCCTCCTTTGCATTGAATTTCCTTGCAACGCGGCGAAGTATAGCACGCGGAAATTTTTTTGTGAACAGGCAATCGGTCGCGTTTCGTGACGAATTCGGTATTGTTTGACGGGTTTTTAATCTGGTAAAAGTTGTTGGCGTCTGCTATAATGCGGGAAATTTTTTGTGCGAGGTTTTGTAATGAATAGAAATATTACGCCGACAATCGAAGGCGGCTTGCTCGTCGCGATAACGGTAATTTTGGGACTCGTCACGGTTTATGTGCCGCTGTTGGGCATGATCGTCGATTTTTTCTTCGCGGTGCCGTCTGCGGTGTTGACTGCACGTCAAGGCGCGGGCAAAGGTTTGAGCGCGTTGTTCGTGTCGAGTATTTTGCTGTCGCTGTTGATTAGCCCGTTGTTTGCGCTGAGACTTTGCTTGAGTGTCGGACTTTGCGGAGTTGCTTTGGGCTGGAGCGTGCGAAAAAATTTCAACGCCGTAAGAATTTTTTTCACGACGTTGGTTGTCGCTTCCGCCGCGCAGGTTTTGTCAATCGCGTTGTTGAGTTTCGTAATGGACGTGAACTTAATCGACATGCAGTTAAAAATGGTGCGCGAGTCTTTCAACGAATCTTTTAAAATGTACGAATCGATGGGCGTCGACAAAGACCGAATCACCGAGGCGCAAACGAATTTGGACGCGGGCTTTAAATTGCTGGTGTTTTTAATTCCGACGCTTTTGATGTTGTCGGCACTTTTGAACACGGCGGCAGTTTATTTAACGTCGCAATGGATTTTCCCGAAACTGCGCATGAAGTTGCCGCAAATGCCTCCGTTCGCGAAATGGCGATTCCCGTCGCTGTTTCTTTACGCGGCGATTTTCGGCGGGCTGGGCTTGTATTGGGGAATGACGCGAAGTTGGACGGTCATTTACGAAATATCGCTGAACGTTTTGATTTTGTCGCTGATAATCGGGCTGATTCAAGGTTTTGCGGTTTTAATCGCGCTGGCAAACCGTTTCAAGCTGTCGACAATTTTTCGCGTCGTGATGTGCGTATTGTTGTTGCTGAGCCCGTTTATGTTGCAGGCAACGGCAGTTTTGGGTTTGGTCGATATGATATTCGATTACCGAAAAAGATTTTCCGGCGACGGGAGGTGACGCGAAATGCCAAGAAATTTATCCGCGTGGCCTGATTCGGTAATAAATTTGGCGGTCATGTTTTTGCTGATTGCCGTGCTGATTCACTACAGCAAATTGTTGGGAGCCTGCGCGCTGATTGTTTGGGTGTTGTTGATTTGGTTTGCGCACGAACGTCGAAAGTCACGCGAAAAACAATTCAAAGCGTATTGCGATAACGTTATCGGCAACATAAACGACATGATGTTTTACGCGATGACGCGCCTGCCGGAAGGAATTGTTGTTATCGACGGTGACGGGCGACTTCAGTGGTGCAACGAAGTTATGCAAAGTTTTTCGGCGGTCAACTTTCAACAGGGCATGTACGTTGCGGAATTTTGGGACGGTTTGATAAGCGACGAGATTTTAAATTTGGTGCCCGACGGAACCGAGCCCGCGCCCGACGAAGGCGAATATCACGTTACGGCACGGCGACACAGAGAAACGACGGACGGCACGGTCGAAGAGTTCGACAGACATTTTTTGGTTAAGTACCGGCATCTTCAGGCGAACGAAGATTATCCGCGAATGGTCGTCCTGTTTGCCCGCGAAACGACGCCTTACGAAGAATTGAAAATCGAATATCGGCAAAGTCGCACGGCGTTAATTTATGTGCAAGTGGACAATTACGACGAAGTTACGCAGGGACTCAACGAAACCGAAAAAACCGCGTTGATGTTGTCGGTCAGCGCGATTTTGGAAACGTGGGTTGCAGATTTGTCGGGATTTTTGCGGCGCGTGGCGGACGACACATTTATAATTGTTTTGGAGCGTCGTGCACTTGAACGGGCAATCGAAGAAAAATTCACCGTGCTGGACAAAGTTCGTCAGCTTGTCAACAAAAAACAAATTCAAGTCACGCTGTCAATGGGCGCGGCGGTCGCGGAAAAACATTCGAGCGAACAAACAATCAGCGAACTTTCCGAAAAAGCTCAAGCCGGTTTGGATTTGGCTCTTGGTCGCGGCGGTGATCAAGTTGCCGTTAGATTGGATGACCACACGCAATTTTTCGGCGGACGTGCCAAAGCTGTCGAAAAAAATACCCGCGTCAAAGCCCGCGTTATGGCGAAATCGATTCGCGACATAATGGAAAGTTCCGACGAAATTTTTGTCATGGGACATATCCGCGAAGATTATGACGCGTTCGGTGCGGCGGTCGGCGTCGCTTTAATGGCGAAAAAATTGGGCAAACCCGTGCACGTCGTCTTGAGCGGTTGGCTTGACAGTATCGAAAAAATTTTGAAGCCCTTCGGCAAGGACGACGATTATAAAGACATGTTCATTCGCGAGCGGGAAATTTCTATTTCTTCCGCGCTGGAACCTATGCTTGTCATTGTCGATACATTTATTCCGAAACTTGTCGCCGTGCCGAGTTTGCTTGAGCGCGTCAAAAAAGTTGTAGTCATTGACCACCACCGCCGCAGTGAAAACACGATTAAAAATACCGAGTTGACTTATCTGGAGCCGGGCTCAAGTTCGACTTGCGAAATGGTTACGGAACTTTTGACTTACTTCGATGAAAAAATGCGTATCGGAAAACTTGCGGCAACCGCGCTTTATTCGGGCATGGTCGTCGACACGAAAAATTTCACCGTGCAAACCGGTTCGCGCACATTCGAGGCGGCGGCTTATCTTCGTCGCAGCGGAGCAGATCCCGTTGCCGTCAATTACCTGTTCAAATCCGATTACGAAACGACGGTTGCGCTTGCCAAAACCGAAGCCGAATCGGAATATTTCGAGGGCGGACTTGTCGTCAGCCACATTGACCGTTTGATTCCGAACGTGCAGGCAGTCGCGGGACAGGCGGCGGATTCTCTCCTGCGCGTGGAAGGCGTTCGCATGACGATTATTTTATTCCAGATGAAAAACGGAGCAATCGGCATAAGTGCCCGTTCTGTCGGCGATTTAAACGTGCAAGTCATTTTGGAAAAATTTGGCGGCGGCGGTCACCAAAACGTTGCAGGCGCGCAGGTTAAAGACGCAAATATTTTCGAGCTGAAAGACCGCGTGATTCAAGTTGCGCGTGCTTACATTGCCGAGAGCGACAAACCGATTGAGCGCACAAATTGACACGAAAAATCTCCTTCGATATAATGACAAAAAAATTTCTTCTATCACAGAAAGGACGGATTACCTCATGGAAGTTTGGAACACGGCAACTGCTTCGGACGAAAATTTGGAAGTCAGCTACGACAGCTACGACGACGATTACTACTACGACGGCTACAGCTACAGCAACACCGAGGGCTACACCAACGACGGCACGAACGTCAATGTTTTCGGTTACGGAAGTTACACAATCGACTTGTCCGGCGGTTATTACGGCACGGCGGTCAACATCAACGCGGCTTATTCCGCAGGCAACAACGTCCTTATCGGCAGCTACGCGAACAACATCATCTTGGCGGGTTCGGGCGCAACTTCACTTTGGGGCGGTCCCGATTACGCGAACGACGTACTTGTCGGCGGCTCAGCGTCCGACATGTTTTATTGCGGCAGAGGCGAAGGCAACGACGCCATTCTTAACGCATCTTCAGCCGACACCGTTTGGTTGCACAACGTGAGCTTGAGCGACATTGTTGCCACGGCTTATGACGGCACGACGGTTGCTTTGGCTTTCAACACGGGCAATGTCCTTACGGTTGCTTGCACCGATTACTACAGCCCGAATTTCATCACGGCGGACGGCGGAAGTTACCGATTTAATCGCATGACGGGTTCTTGGCAATAGTGGCTGTCGGTAAACTGTCAAGCGTTATCGCTTCGATTCGGCTGATTCGTAATTTTAATTTGGTTGAATCTACTTTCTTTCGTCACGTGAATGTACAATCCAAGTGCAACAGATAGAAAACTCACAGTATCCTGCTAAAATGTTTGTAATCCAAAAGAGGCAGGAAGAACCATGAGTTACAAACATCTTAGCATAACGGAGCGCGAATTGATAGCAATTCATCAAGCCGGCGGAAAGTCACTTTGCCAAATCGCTAAGCTGCTCGGCAGAAATAAATCTACAATTTCTCGCGAACTTAAGCGCAATTCCAAAGACTATTCACCGAGCAAAGCACAAGCCAATTATCAACGCCGACGCAAGAAATGTCGCCCGCACAAGTTACTTGAAAATCCGGCGTTGTTCGCCTTAGTCAAAAAATTGTTCCTCGGCTGTCAGTGGTCACCCGAACAAATTGCCAATCGCATAAAGCTCGAAAATTACCTGATTCAGATAAGTTACAAAACAATTTATCGGGCAATCTATGCCGCAATGTTCGACACGCCCGAACAGAAGCGTTCCACAGGCAATCGCGGCGCGATAAGAAATTTGCGGCACCGTGGCAAAGGGGCACCAACGAAAACACTAACGGTTTATTGCGCGAATATTTTCCGAAGGGCTTTGACTTCAACGAGCTGAGCGAAACGGATTTGCAGACAGTGATTGAGCAATTAAACAGGAGACCGCGAAAATGTTTGGATTACAACTCACCGTGGGAAGTGTGGTTTTCTTCCCCGTT
>JAFUYE010000121.1 GCA_017470715.1 Selenomonadaceae bacterium | reverse complement strand
GTTAGGAATTAGGAATTAGTAATTAATTTCGCGTTATCATTCCTAACTCCTAATTCCTAATTCCTAATTAATTTTTGCGGGCGAGGCGCAAATGCTTGCCAGCGCGCATTTGCCACGTCCTGTGCGGCCTCTGATTGACGTGACGTTATCGCAAACAAAAAACCGCTCGACTTATCGGGCGGTTAATTTTTTTGTCAACGTAAAATTTATTTCGCCAAAAGTTCCGTGACTTTGTTCGCCAAATCTGCGGGATCTTTCGGCAGGACGCCTTCAATCAGCAATGCCAGCGAATAAAGCGTATTGCACAGGCTTTTGAATTCGGGCGAATCTTTGTCCGCGTGCAGTGCTTCCAATTTTTTGAAGACCGCGTGATTCGGGTTGAGTTCCAAAATTTGCGTTGCCTTGAACATCGGATTGTTCATTGCCGCGAAAGTTTTTTCCATCGTCAGCGAAGGAGAATTCGCGCCCGTCGCCAAGCAGACTGCACCGGATTTCAGTCGCGAAGTCAAGCGAACTTCAGCAACCGCGTCACCGATTGCGTCTTTAACGTCTTTGAGCAAGTCGCCTTGAGTTTTGGCAATTTCTTCGACTTCGGCTTTGACTTTCTGCGATTCGGCGTCGTCAAGCTCAAAATCTTCGCGGGTGATTGATTGGAAATGTTTTTCGGCGTACTCGTGCAAAGCCTCCAGCGTGAATTCGTCGACGGGGTCGGTCAGGTAAATGACTTCAAGCCCGCGTTCGCGCAAAAGTTCCATTTGCGGAAGTTGTTCAATCGCCGCCGCGTCGGAGCCTGCCGCAACGTAAATTTGTTTTTGCGATTCGGGCATCCGTTCGACGTATTCTGCCAGCGTGGAAAATTTTCCGTCACGCGACGTTTGGAACAGCAATAAATCTTTCAACGCATCTTTTGCTTTTTGGTCGAAAACCGAATTGTACACGCCGATTTTCAGTGACTTGCCGTATTCGTGCCAAAAAATTTCGTAGCGTTCGCGTTCGTCCTTGAGCAACTTGCCGAGTTGTTTGAGGATATTTTTTTCCAACGCCTTGCCGATAACTTTAACTTCGATGCTCTGCTGCAAAACTTCACGCGAAATATTCAGCGGCAGGTCGGGCGAATCAACCAAACCTTTCATGAAACGCAACCAATCCGGCAGAAAATCTTTGCATTTGTCCATGATGAAGACGTGGCGCGAATAAAGTTGCAGCCCGGGTTCGTAATCGGAGTAATACAAATTGTGCGCGGCGCGTTTCGGAATGCAAAGCAACGCGGTATATTCGACGGTACCTTCTGCCTTGACGTGGAAAATTTCCTGCGGCGGCTCCCACTCGTGCAGTTGTTGCTTAAAAAATTCGTCGTACTCTTCGCGGGTAATTTCGGATTTTGAACGCGTCCAAAGCGGCTTCATTGAATTGACGGTGCGAATTTCAATCGTCGGTGGTTTTTCGTCCTTGCCGGGAATTTCAAAATTCATCTTGATGGGGTAGCGCACAAAGTCCGAATATTTTTTGATGAGCCGTTCCAGTTCGTAAACGTCGGTGAAATTGTATTCGCCTTCGCCGCCGAAAAATTCGTTTTTCAAATGCAAAACAATCGTCGTGCCGTGAGATTCTTTTTCGCAGTCTTCAAGTTCGTATTCGCCCGTGCCGTCGGAAGTCCACTTGACCGCAGAATTTTCGCCCGCCTTGCGAGTGATAAGCTCAACTTTTTCGGCAACGATGAACGCGCTGTAAAAACCAACGCCGAATTGTCCGATGAGTTCTTGAGCGGAGGCGTTCGAGGCTTCGCGCAGTTTGTCGAGAAAATCTTTTGTGCCGGATTTCGCGATTGTGCCGATATTGGCAATGACTTCGTCGCGTGTCATGCCGATACCGTTGTCGCTGATTGTGACGGTTCGAGTCAATGCGTTGGGCACGATAAAAATTTCCGGTTCGGCGTCGTCGGCAAGTTCTTTGTTCGTGAGCGATTCGATACGGAGTTTGTCGAGCGCGTCGCTTGCGTTTGAAATTAATTCGCGCAGGAAAATTTCTTTGTTCGTGTAAATCGAGTTGACTACCAAATCAAGCAGACGTTTTGTTTCGGCTTGGAATTGAAGTTTTTCTACTGCCATGAAAAGTTTTCTCCTTTCAAAAGTTCATTGTTAGTTTTGCGTTTGTTGAATCAACTTTTCTTTGCTTGCCCAAAGAAAAGTTGCAAAAGAAAGGGCACGCCTACGCGGCGGGCGTTACGTTGTCGCTGTTCAAATGTTTTCGCTACGGTCAAGTCATCGTGCCCGCAAGTGAAACATCCTGTTTCAATTGCGGGCGAGGCCGTCATCCGTGACGGCCTCTGATTGACGTGACGTTATCGCAACAAAAACGAGCGAGCACACAGCCCGCCCGCGAAATTCTTATTCGTTGTTACTTGAAGAGCAAGCTTACCGAACGATGGGACATGATGTTTAAAATTACGTCACCGATTGCGCCCGCCATTGAAAGCACGGTGATTTTGTCGGATTGTTTTTCCGGCGGCAAGGGAATTGTGTCGGTGACAACGAGCTGTTCAATTACGGAGTTGTTGACTTTTTCGACGGCATTTTTGCTCAAGACAGCGTGAGTGCACGCAGCGATAACTTTTTTGGCACCGAGTCGTTTTAAAGCTTTGGCACCTTCGCACAAGCTACCCGCCGTGTCGACAATGTCGTCAATCATCAGCGCGATTTTGCCGTTCACGTCGCCGATGATGCTCATTACTTCGGCTTCACCGGGACGCGGCCGACGTTTTTCGATAATGGCGATTGGAGCTTTGAGATAATCCGCCAATTCGCGGGCACGAGTGACGCCGCCGAGGTCGGGTGAAACAACAACAAGTTCGTCGCCGAAAGTTTGAGTTTTGAAATAATCGGCAAGCACGGGAGCCGCCTTGAGATGATCAACGGGAATATCGAAGAAACCTTGAATTTGTCCCGCGTGCAAGTCGACGGTTATGACACGCGTCATGCCCGCCGCAACCATCAAATTCGCGACGAGTTTCGCTGAAATCGGTTCACGACCGCGAGTTTTTCTGTCTTGACGGGCGTAAGCGTAATACGGAACAACCGCCGTTATCGAGTGTGCCGAAGCGCGTTTGCAGGCGTCCGCCATAATCAGCAAATCCATCAAGTTATCGTTGACGGGTTGCGAAGTCGGCTGAATGATAAAAATATCCCGCCCGCGAATCGAATTGCCAATCATGACTTGAGTTTCTCCGTTGTTGAAACGCCCGACGAACGTGTCAAAAAGTTCAACGCCAATGTGTTCGGCGATTTTTTTTGCAAGTTCGGGGTTGGCGTTTCCGGTCATCAGACAAAGACTTCCGTTTGTGTTGATACCGTTTGCATTAATGCCGTTATTGCTCAATGTTTAACAGCTCCCTTTAATTTAGATCGATAGATGGTTAGAGCGATAGATCGATAGTGAAGTTTGATCTAACAAACTATCGATCTAACAATCTAATAATCTAACGATCTTATTTCAACGGCGTTTTCTTGCCGTAAAGCAACAAATCCCAAACGTCATAAGCTGCAACCGCACCGGTTACGACGCCTTCAGCTGCCTGCAACAAATTCCCGCCGCAAAATTCGGGGCTCAGATAAAAGCCCGACTCAAGTTCCGTCTCGAACGGCACGAAACAAGCTTTTTTCGCGTAAGGCAGACAGTTAAAGCGTTCCAAAACGACGGGGCTTGTCGTGTGCATCGTCACCAAGACATTTGACCAGTTGATTTTGTCTTTAAGCGCGTTCCACGTCTCCAGCGCGTCGGCGTCGTTGGTGAAACTGTTCATAAACCATTGCGTGCCGTCAAGCCAAAATACGGGGAAATTGATTCCCAAATCGGCGTTGTATTCCGTGTGCTCAAAGTGCAAATCTTTTTTCAAATGCCAGCGCGCTTCGGGCAGGAAATTCATAAAACATTCTTCGCTTGTGTACATACCGACCGTCGGCGAAAGTTTCGGCAGACCGAAACGGTGATAGGCAAGTCCTGCCCACCAGCCCATTGACAGAATCGACAGTTTTGAATTGCGCAATTCCTTGTAACGTGCGGGCGTGAAACCGGGCACCAGAACCGTGCGGTCGAGAACAATTTTGTCGCAGTCAAGTCCGAGTTCCTTCGCTTCCGCAAGAATCGGCGCAAGATCGACATCGTGTCCCGTCACCAAAATCAAATCGTAGTTCAGTGCGGCAACTTCGGTTTTGTCAATCGTTTCGAGTTTGTTAATCGGCATTGGCGTTGATTCAACGACGCCGATAATTTTCACAGTCTCAAGTTTGTTCAAAGCCTCAATCGCGGGTTTCAACAAACTTTTGCCGTGCGATTTATTTTGCGTGCGAACAGTATCATATTGCACCCAAAGGACAACATTCATCGACGGTTCGGAAGTTTTGACAGGCTCAAAAATTTTTGCAGGCGCGGGCTTGCAAATTTCTTTGCAAACATCTTTAAGACTTTCAAGCGTAAAACCGGGTTTACAAACCGTGCTGTCGAGAACAAATTTACTGCAGTCAAGTCCGAGTTCCTTCGC